>PKYX01000474.1:8871-17060 GCA_003132825.1 Acidobacteriaceae bacterium | reverse complement strand
CGGCGGGGGTGAGGTTGAGGCGGATCGCGGTCTCTTTGAGGCTCCGCCAAATGGCGGCATCGATCCGGGCACTGCGGCGCCGGTACTGGGGGCGAGTCACCATCACCGCGGCCGGACTTGCGACCACGGGCAACTCCGGCGAGGGCGGCAGCCTGGGAAGGCGCTCCAGCCAGTATTGCCGCGATTCGCGGAAGGCGTCGCTCGCTTCCAAACTATGGAAGGCAAGCAGATAGTCGCGAAAAGACAGGGCTAGCGGGGGCAGAGCCGCGTCGGGATCGCGGTACAGCTGGGTCAGTTCGCTGAAAATGATTTCCAGACTGCGGCCGTCGGCGATGAGTAAATCGATACTCCCATGCAGGCGCGTGAGCCGGCCGTCGAGCAGGCAGGCGCGAAACTCCCAAAGAGGCCACCGCTCGCTCGGAAGCGCGCGGTGTGACATAGCCTCCCGCAACCCTTCGAGCCGGGATTGAACCGCGGTTGGATCCAGGCCCCGGAGGTCCTGACGCTCCACCCGGTACGCCGGTACCTGGGGCAGTATCTGCTGCCGTCCATCGGGGCGAACGACAGCCCGCAGCATCTCATGGCGCTCGATCAGTCTCCCGAGCGCCGCTTCGAAACGTTCGCCATCCCAGTCCGCCACATCCACTTCAAAATAGCAGTGGCCACCGCTGCTTCCGAGCGCCGGCCCCTCGCTCTGCCCGATCAAATACGTTTGCTGGACATCGCTCAGCGGGAACGGCTGATATCGCCCGTCCGGATCAGGATGCAGTTCGGGCAGAGGCACGGTCTTCGCAGCGCTCCCCGACCGCTTGGCCCGTCGACCCCGCACTTGTTCGCTCTTGTTCACCCCAGGCTCCCGTTCCCTCGCACCCCTGCCTTGGCGTTCTTCAGGCGAGGCTTGCCGAGCAGAGACTGCTAAAGAGAAACTCCGCGCTTCCACGGAATGAAATCGTCCTGGCGCAGCAACTCAGCTTTGGTTTTTTCTCCGCTGGCGACAACGATGACGCGCGCCAGGATGGCTTCGCCGGTCTCCTCCAGAGTCGTACCGCCGGAAACAATGGCGCCACAGTCAAAATCGATGATATCCGACATGCCATTCGCCAATACCGAGTTGCTCGAGAGTTTCATCACCGGAGCGATAGGGTTTCCGGTCGGGGTCCCCAATCCCGAAGTAAACAAGACGATATTCGAGCCCGCGCCAACCTGCGCCGTGACGGCTTCTACATCGCTCCCCGGAGTGCACAGAAGATTTAAGCCGGGCTCAGTCGCGTACTCGGGATAGTCCCGCACGTCGGCGACCGGAGAGGTGCCGCCTTTTTTGGCCGCTCCGGCGGATTTCATCGCGTCGGTAATCAATCCATCCTTGATGTTGCCGGGCGACGGATTCATGTCGAAGCCCGAGCCGACGGCTTGGGCTCGAGCCGCATAGGCCCGCATGAGGTGAATGAAGCGATCCGCCACGCTAGGGGTCCGACTGCGATCAATGAGGTTCTGTTCCACGCCGCACAATTCGGGGAATTCCGCTAGGATGGTTTTCCCGCCGAGAGCCGCGATCAGGTCGGAAACATGCCCGATCGCCGGATTGGCGGTGATTCCGGAAAAGCCGTCAGAACCTCCGCACTTCAGGCCGATGGTCAGCGCGGACAGAGGAGCCGCGGAGCGAGTGGCTTGGTTCGCTTTGACCAACCCCAGGAATGTCTCCCGGATCGCATCGGACAGCATGGTGGATTCCAGCCTGCTCTGCTGCTGGTCAAAGACCAGCAGGGGCTTGTCGAAGCTGGCGTTCCTTTTCCCGATCTCCTCGCGCAGAATGGCGGCCTGGGCGTTCTGGCACCCCAGGCTGAGGATGGTCGCGCCACAGACGTTCGGATGATGAATGTACCCCGCGATCAGACCGCAAAGGGACCGCGCATCTTCTCGCGTCCCGCCACATCCGCCCTGGTGGGTGAGAAATTTGATGCCGTCCACATTGGGAAATAGCTTCTGGTCTTCGGCCGCGGAGGGGGTCTCCCCGAACTGGAAGCTCTGGATCTGGTCGATTCTCCCCTCCCGGTACAGCTGGGCAAGGTCGGCCACCTGGCTGCGATATTTCTCGCGCGGGGCGAATCCAAGTTCCTTTTCAAATGCCTCGCGCAGCACCTGTACGTTCTGGTTTTCGCAAAATACCAGGGGCACAACGATCCAGTGATTCCGGGTGCCGATCTGGCCGTCCGATCTCCGGAACCCCTGAAAGGTTTTTCCTTTCCAGCGCGAAACATCCGGCGGGGTCCACGAGTAATCCGAATCTTTGCCGCGAAACTCTGCCGCCTGGTGCTGGATATTCGACACGGTGATGACTTCGCCTTGACGAATGGCCACGACGGCCTTTCCCACCTGGGCGCCGTACATGGTGACCTTTTCGCCGGGGTTGATGCCGGCGGTGGCAAACTTGTGCTTGGCGGGCACATTCGAGACCAGCGTATAGGTCTGGCCGTCGACCGAAATCTGATCGCCCTTGGTTAGATTTGTAAGCGCCACCACGAGGTTGTCTTTGGGATGGATTCTCAAGGCTCGGTGCGGTAGTCGCTGGGTGTCATTCATGGCTATTGGCTATGTTACCGCGCAATGCGGGCTCCGCTGCCGCGCATCACCTGGGTGACCTCTTTCAACGTCACCATGGAGGTATCTCCCGGCGTCGTCATGGCGAGCGCTCCATGGGCTGCGCCGCACTCAACCGCCCACTGCGGCCCTTGTCCGGTCAGGAAACCATAGATCAATCCCGAGGCAAATGAGTCGCCGCCGCCCACCCGGTCGAAGATTTCCAGGTTCTCCCTGTCCCGGGCCTCATAGAATGCCCCATTCTCGTAGCAGATGGCGCCCCAATCGTTCAGCGTCGCAGTCTTGGCTTTGCGCAGCGTGGTGGCCACCACCCGAAAAGGGAACTCCTTCACGGCGGCTTCAATCATATTCTTGAACGCCGCTTTTTCGACGTTCGAGACCTGCTCGTCCAGGCCACGCACCTCAAAACCGAGGGCGGCGGAAAAGTCTTCTTCGTTGCCGAGCATTACATCGACCAACGGCGCCAGCCGGCGGTTGATTTCCTGAGCCCGCTTCTTTCCGCCAATCGCCTTCCACAGGGATTCGCGGTAGTTCAGGTCGTAGGAGGTGACCGCACCGTGCTTGCGGGCGGCCGTCATCGCCTGCAGGGCGACCTCCGGGGTGGTTTCAGAGAGTGCGCAGAAGATTCCTCCGGTGTGAAACCAGCGCGCTCCGAACTTGCCGAATATTTCGTCCCAGTCGATATCGCCGGCTCTTAACTGAGACACCGCAGTGTGGCCGCGATCGGAACACCCGAGCGCGGCTCGGACGCCAAATCCCCGTTCGGTAAAGTTGAGGCCGTTGCGCGTGCTGCGGCCTACGCCGTCGTCCGCAACCCAGCGGATGAGCGCTGGATCGACCCCGCCTTGATAAAGAAGATCCTCGAGCAATCGCCCGACCGGGTTATCGACGATCGCGGTCACCACGGCAGTGTCCAGTCCGAAGCATCGTTTGAGACCGCGCGCGACGTTATACTCGCCGCCGCCTTCGGAGACTTCGAAGCTGCGCGTGGTCCAGATCCGGCGGTCGCCGGGATCGAAACGCAGCATCACTTCCCCCAGGCTGACCAGATCCCAGCGGCATCCTGGTTTCGCCTTGACCGTCAACGGCATGGTTCCACCTCGCGGGGTTGTCCGGCCGCCATCCGCGATGACAGTGGGGCGGTCGATGTCATAAGAAAATGTGCACTCCAACTCATCGAACCACCTCGGCCATCAGACTGGCTGGTTCCAGGCGCGGAGCCAGAAGCTGAATGACCAGCAACGCCGTCAGATAGGCGGAGCCGGAAAGAATGAAGACGGGAACGTAGCTGCCGGTGAGTTGCAGCAGGAAGCCGGTGAAAGTGGCGATGCACATTCCGCCGATCGCGCCCGCGCACCCGCCAATTCCGACCACCGAAGCCACCGCTCGCCGCGGAAACATGTCCGACGCTAAGGTGAAAAGATTCGCCGACCAACCCTGGTGAGCGGCGGTGGCCAGACTGATCAGAGCGACCGCTCCCCACAAGTTACGAATGTTGGCGGCGGCGATGATGGGAACAACGGCCACGGCACAAACCAGCATCGCGGTTTTGCGAGCGCGATTCACGGTCCATCCTATCCGGAGAAGCCTGGCGGGAAGCCAGCCGCCGAAGATGCTGCCGAGCGTAGCTGCGTTGTAGATCACAATCAGAGGCAATCCCAGGCCGGTCAAGCTGAGGCCGTGATTGCGGGCCAAGAACTTGGGCAGCCAGAACAGGAAAAACCACCAAATCGGGTCGGTCAAGAATTTGCCGACCGTAAAGGCCCAGGTTTGGGAATGGGGGAACAGCTGCAACCAGGGAATCTTTGCGGCGGCTTCGACCGGGTCGCTCTGGATGTGTTTGAGTTCCGCAGGCGAGAGCCGCGGGTGCTCCTGGGGCTTGCGGTACATCACCAACCAGCAGACAACCCACACCGCGCTGAACCCCCCGGTGAACAAGAACGCAAACTGCCATCCCAGATGAACCGCGATCCAGGGGACGGCCAGGGGCGCGATGGTGGCGCCGATATTGGTGCCGGAATTGAAAATTCCGGTCGCGAGCGCTCGTTCTTTCTTCGGGAACCACTCCGCAATCGTCTTGATCGCTGCCGGAAAATTGCCGGACTCGCCAAGCCCGAGCGCGAACCGCGCCACCCCAAAACCCAAAGCGGATCGAACCAGGGCGTGCGCCATCGCCGCCAAGCTCCAGAACGAGATTGCGGCCGCATATCCGATGCGCGTGCCGATCCGGTCGATCAGCTGGCCCATCAACACCAGCCCAATCGCGTAGGCGGCCTGAAACGCAGTGACGATGTATCCGTACTGAATCTCGTTCCAGCCGATCTTGGTTTGCAACAGCGGAGCCAGAAGCCCAAGCACCTGCCGATCCACGTAGTTGATCGTCGTTGCAAAAAACAGCAGTGCGCAAATCGTCCAGCGACGGTTTCCGAGCTTCACCGGCGGGTCAGCTGCCACGACGACCTGAGTTTTCTCCGCAAGGCTGGGGCGCTCATTCATGGTGTCGCCGTGACGATCTCTTCCGGGCATCGAACTCGAACGGCCGATGGGTTGCGATCCGCTTCTTCTCCGAAGCCGGCGAAGGGGATAAGAGTAGCATTCTCAAGGACCGCGGCGCGGGCAACATCTCGGGTCCCTGCAACCGGCGGCAGGAAAATGGGTCTCGAAGCCAGGGGACCAGTGCCCGGGCGAGGCGGCGCCTTTGAGGATCGCGTTCTACCGGTCGGGAACGCCCACTGCAGATGGCTCCGGGCGGGAGGCCACCGAAGGCAGCTCAAAATAGGCGCTGGCATTGCCGTAACTAACATTCTTGACCAAGGTTCCGATCAGCGCCCAATCATGGGGAAGCTGGCCCCGCTCCATTTCGCTGCCCAGCAGATTGCACAGCACCCGGCGGAAATACTCGTGACGCGGATAGGACATGAAGGAGCGGGAGTCGGTCGTCATACCGACAAATCGCGACAGCAGCCCGCAGTGCGAAAGTGCGTTCAGCTGCCACTCGATGCCTTCTTTCTGGTCGAGAAACCACCATCCGCTCCCGAACTGAAGCTTGCCCGGAACTCCTTCCTCCGGAAAGTTGCCCATCAGGGTGGCCATCAGGTAGTTGTCCGCGGGATTGAGGTTGTAGACGATGATCTTCGGCAGCGATTGATCTTGGTCCAGCCGGTCGAGATACTTGGCCAAGGGCGCCATTTGTCGCCAGTCTCCGATCGAGTCAAAGCCGGTATCCCGCCCCGCTTTCTTGAGCATGCGCGTGTTCAGGCTGCGGCCGGCTCCCAGGTGTAGTTGTTTGGTCCAGCCTTTTTTCGCGTCGAGACGGCCAAAGAACAACATCAGAAAGCTGGCGAACTTTGCCGTTTCCTCGGCCGTCACGTTCTTCCCCGCGCGAACCTTCGCGAAGATGCTTTCGGCTTCGGCTGGCGTGCAGGAATCGGTGGGGCAGTAGTCCAGTCCGTGGTCGGAAAGACGGCACCCTTGCTGATGGAAACAGTCGTGACGTTTCTCCAAGGCGTCGAGAAAATCGGCAAGTTGGGATACATCCACGTTCGCCGCCGCACTGAGTTTGTCAGTCCACTCGTTGAAAGCTTCCGGATCCTCCGTCTTGAGAGCCCTGTCTGGGCGGAAGGCAGGAAATACCCGGGTGGGGAGGCCGGAGGCGGCAATCTGCTGATGGTATTGCAAAGAATCGGTGGGGTCGTCGGTGGTGCAAACTACCCGGACGTCGAACTTTTTCAGGATTCCGTGGGCGGTACAGTCCGGCTCGAGCAGCCGACGATTGGCTTCCTTCCACGTCGCTTGGGCGGTCGCTTGGTCCAGCAGCGCATCGATCTCGAAGTATCGTTCGAGCTCCAGATGAGTCCAGTGATACAACGGATTGCGCAGGGTGTAGGGAACCGTCCGCGCCCAGGCCATGAACTTTTCGTAGGGCGGGGCGCTACCGGTGCAAAAGCGCTCGGCCTCGCCATTGGCCCGCATCGCCCGCCATTTGTAGTGATCCCCTTCCAGCCAGATCTCAAACAGATTGGCGAATCGCCGGTTTTCCGCAATTTCTTTGGCGGGAAGATGGCAGTGGTAGTCAAAGATCGGCTGCTCCTCCGCATACTCGTGATACAGACGCCTGGCGGCTTCGCTGTCGAGAAGAAAATGGTCAGTGATGAATACCATGCTTTGAAAACTCCAACCGTTGGTTCTCTGCTAAAAATCCCACTCCGAACCACCGAGCGAACTGCTGCCATCTGCGCGCAAGGATATGTCGTTGGACCCGCGAAATCAAGCCAATGGGGCCCTTTGCTGCGAAGAACGAGCGGGTTCTACGAAGAATCAACCAGGCGTTGGCGGAGGGTGGATGGCCGCTGACGAGGAGCCGCGGAGAGCGCCCTATTTCGTGGCGATTTGGGCGCCGGCTGGGTCGTTTCAGGTTGACGGCAGGCGAGGCCTGTCTAGTGATCGGTGCCACTTCCGAGATGCATGCGAGAAAGCAATGAGCGTGGTCCGTTGTAAAAGAATTCGCGAGCGATGTTTTCTCCCGCAAATCCCGCCAGGCTGTAGCTGCCCAACTCGAGGCCGTCGCCAACGCCGTAGTGGCCCGGATACCATCCATAAACGGCGGTCATGGTGCCGGCATAGGGAGCGACCAGAGCCGGGAAAGAAAACACTCGATGGCCAGCTTCGCCGCGACGTGCGGTCACGGTCGAAATCACCGCATGGCCCAGACGCCGAAACGCCCCTTTGCACTCACAGCGGTAGTACAAAGTGTCCTCCCGAAAAGCTTCGGCCATGGCGTAGCGAGTGGTCGTCGTGACCGCGGCAATACCGAAGTCGGACCCGAATCGCTCGCTGTACGCTTGGCTGCCTTGTCCCCACTCCTTCGGACTGTTGTAGGCCTGGTTCACGCCTGCGACCAGTGCAGCGCCGACGATCGGATAGGGGCCAAAGGCGTCAAAGAAATAGTTGCGGAGCTTGGTTTTCTGGGTCGGTCTGAAATAGGTCAGATCTGGCAGCGGACGGGGGGTGCTTTCTGGCAGGACGGCCGCGCTCGAGGAGGCTCGCAAATCGGTCGACACCTGCGCCTTCACCGGTCGGGGCACGGCAGCCAGCGTGAGCGCAAACAGCAGCGGGGAAACTCGGCATATGTTCGATATCATTAACTTCTCCAATATCATTCGCTTCTCCGGGTTGACGGCCGGGCGAATGATCTCGAACCGCGAGATTCAAATCTGGGGCTTCGTTTCTGAGGCTTGCCCCTACGGCCCCCGGTGCCAGAACTCGTAGGACCTTTCTTCACCCACTTCGTCCGCTCAGCAGGTTAATGACCAGGACCACCAAGCCCACAACCAGGAGCAGATGGATTAGAGCTCCGCCGATATGCAGGCTGAACCCCAGGAGCCACAAAATCAGAAGAACTACCACTACCGTCCAAAGCATAGAAACCTCCAGTTCGCCCACGCGAACTTGAATCTCCTCAACCCCCCCATCCTCGTGCGTGTCGCGCGCGGGACGGAGCAGAGAATATCATGAGGGAAGGGGTTCCAAATCGGACCCATCGGCGGAATGACTAACCGCGGCAGATCGAGTCCGGAACCCCAATCGACGTG
>PKYX01000474.1:7962-8833 GCA_003132825.1 Acidobacteriaceae bacterium | reverse complement strand
GACGCCCTTGCCGAGCAAGGTTTAGGGTTGTCATGCGCACGGCCTGGCCAACCCAGGGCGACCGTTTGGGGGAGCCGCAATGATGAAAACCATCGCCATCTTGATCCTGGTTGGATTTTCCGCCGCTGCAGATCGTTCCTGGGCGGCTACCGATAGCAGCGCTTCTCCGCTGCTGGTCGAGTTGTTCACCTCCGAGGGTTGTTCCAGTTGTCCGCCTGCCGATGTCTGGCTGCAACAGATTGACGCGGCCCAACCCGTCCCCGGAGTGCGGTTGATTGTGCTGAGCGAGCACGTGGACTACTGGAACCATGACGGATGGAAGGACCCGTTTTCCTCATCTTGGATTAGCGACCGGCAGAGCGCGTATGTTCGCGCACTTGGGCTCAAGAGCCCATACACTCCGCAAGTGATTGTCGATGGAACCGCCGACTTGCAACTTAGCGACACCCAGCAGGTCGAACAGACTTTTCAAAAAGCTGCGACCACCCCCAAGCTTTCCATCCGCATTCTCCAGGTAGCCGTGGACCCGAAAAATCCGGGCGTGGTTCGCGTCCAGGTGGAAGTTCAGGGGAATTCTACAAACCGCAGTGCCGATATCTACGAGGTTGTCGCTCTCGATCATGCGGAGTCTCAAGTCTTGCGCGGCGAAAATAGCGGGAAACATCTGACCCACGTTGCCGTGATGGAAAACCTGACCAAAATTGGCAGGCTTGAGAAGGGAAAAACTTTCAGCCGCGAGGTTGAAACCAAGCTCAAGCCTGGCACCGATCCGGGCAATGTTCGGTTCATCGTCTTCGCCCAAGAGCCCGGTCCTGGCCGGGTGCTCGGAGTGGCGCTCGAAGAAGGCGTCCACTAAGGCGGCGCTCGATGC
>PKYX01000474.1:1089-7948 GCA_003132825.1 Acidobacteriaceae bacterium | reverse complement strand
GACCAGTTGCGCGCCGCCAAGGCATACTTCGAGGTACTGGATTACTACCAGGGCGCCCTGTCCCAAAAGCCCAACAGCGCCGTGCTCTACAACAAGCTGGGCATTAACGAGCTGCTGTCCGCCAGATACCAGCAAGCCCCGAAAGACTTTGAACGTGCGACCAAGCTCGACGCAGGTTACGCGGACGCCTTCAACAATCTGGGTGTGCTCGAATACCTGCGCCGGCGATACGGCCGGGCGATCAAGCAATACCAAAGGGCGATTGGGTTCGATCCGGACGATGCTTCTTAACTATGGCAATTTAGGTACGGCGTACTTCGCCAAGAAGGAGTGGGAAAGGTCGATCGAAGCTTATGGTCGGGCGGTAGGCCTCGATCCCGGTTTCTTCGGGCGCAGCTCGGATGGCGGCGTAGCCGGTCGGATTTCCTCGCCCGCTGATCGGGCGCACTTTTCCTACGTGCTGGCCAAGCTGTATGCGAAGAATGGCTTGACCGAGCGCTCGCTCGAATACCTGCGCCGCGCGATCGAGGAGGCCTACAAAATCGACCAGGTATGCAAGGACCCAGACTTCACCGCGCTGCGCCAGAATCCGCAATTCCTCGAGCTCATGGCGGCGCGTCCGGTCTCCATCCCGCAATAGCGGCCTTCGATCGCTCAGCTTGGGTGGAGCGCGCTACGAAGTTTCCGGACGGCACGGGGCATCTCTTCTGCCGGAGTACTGCCAAAACCTAGGATGAATCCCTGGCGCGCTTTGCCCAGGTAGGAAGGAGACAGGGGCCATAGCCAAAGTTTCAAACGAGCCGCCCGCTCGGTGGTCTCCTGGTCGCTGATTCCTGGCGGTAGCAGCGCAGCCAAATGCATTCCCGCCTGCGCGCCAAGAATCTCGAGGGGCGCGTCAAGTTCGCTACGGATGCTCTCGACTAGGGCGCTGCGCCGCTCGCGATAGAGGATCCGCATCCGTCGGATGTGGCGGGCAAAATGTCCTTCCCCGATGAAGTCCGCCGCCACCGCCTGGAAGAAGCTTGGCGGCCCCAGATCCATCGCCCGGCGGACGGCGTAGAAGCGATCGATCAGATCCGCGGGAATCACCACGTAGCCCAGACGCAGAGACGGGAATAGAACCTTGCTGAAGGTTCCGACGTAGATGACGCGTGCCTGGCTATCCAGTCCCTGCAAGGACGCGATCGGCAGGCTGTCGTACCGATATTCGTTATCGTAGTCATCCTCGATAATCCAGGATCCCGAGCTTTGCGCCCAGTCGAGCAATTGGAGACGCCGCGAGGCACTCATGGTGGCCCCCAGCGGGTACTGATGCGAGGGGGTAACAAAAGCGGCCCTGGCCTTGCGGCATAGCTTAATGCCGGCGGCCACATCCAGGCCCTCTCGATCGACCGGAACGGGCACCAGCCGGCATCCCGCCATGGCCAGAACGTCTCGCGTCAAACTGTAGCCCGGCTCTTCCACCCAGACCCGGCTGCCCGGATCGAGCAGCACGCGGGCGGAAACCTCGAGAGCTTGCTGCGAACCGCTGACGATCATGATCTGGTGCGCTTCGCAGGCTACCGCCCGCGCGGTTCTGAGATAGGTGGCGATGGTTTCCTGGAAATTTCTGGACCCCATCTGGTCGCCGTAATGCACCGAGCTGGCGTCCATCCTGCGCGAGTGACGCGTCACTAAGCCGGACCAGATTTGGAACGGAAACTGGTCAACCGACACCTGGCCCACCCCGAACGCTCCCCAGCCGCGCCGCAGGACCGGTTCCCCGCGGGGAAGAATCGAAGAGCGAACCGAGACCGGTCGGGGTCCGGAGAGAACTTTGGCGAACCGGGCACCCTGGGCTTCCCGCGACGAGAGTTGATCGGGCAGAGAACTGCAGACCAGAGTTCCCGCGCCGACGCGACTCTCGAAATAACCCTCCGCCAAAAGCTGGGCATAGGCATGCAAGACCGGCATGCGGGAGATGCCCAGTTCGGCGGCGAGCATTCGGGTGGACGGAACTCGCTGCCCGGGGCGCAGTCTCTGATCCACGATCCCGGTGCGATAGGCGTCGTAGATTTGTCGGTGCAGAGTCGCGAGTGCCTTCCGGTCGAGCGCGATGATGGGCAAGATCGCGGAGGCCACTCGCTTCATTTCTCACGAATCGTAGTGGTCATATTGAAATCACGTCAAGCGGGTATTGTCTCCGACCGCTTTCTGGGCCAACTTACCCGTGCCGAAGGGACGAGCGAGCTGAGTCTCGGTTGCCCTGCCGTGGTTTCGACACACCGGATCGCGGCGGTCTCAGGGCTCCTGTGCCGGGCCCAGAAGCGGCGTCTTCACGGGAGCGGCAGCGCCGATCGACTCAGTGACGGTGTTGCCGGCGAAATTCGAAACCCACAGATTGCCGCTGCGATCGATGGCCAAGGCGAAAGGCAGGCTCAATCCCGCGGCTTGGCCGAATCCGCCGGCGGGGGAGAGCGCAGAGCCGGGTGAGGTCCCGTCGGCCCCTGCCAGTTCCGTGATGGAATTGCCGTGGTAGTTGGTCACCCAGACGTTGCCTTTTCCATCCACGGCAATACCTTGCGGACGGAGCAAGCCGCCACCCGTGTATCCGTTCGAGAGTACGTCGCCGGTGGCCGACAGCTCACTCACGCTGTTGCCATAGAAATTGGCGACCCAGGTATTTCCATGCCCGTCGATGGCCAGGGCGGAAGGGCCATTGCAGCAGGGCACCTGGTTGACCTGCGAGCCATCCGACGAGATGCTGGTCACCGTGGTCGCGCCCTGATTGGCGAGCCAAGCGTTTTGCTCGGCGTCGATGGCGATCGCCACCGGAAAATTTAGCTCCCCGCTGCCGTAGCCCTGGGCGCTCGAGAGGGCGGTTCCGGCATTTGAGAGCACGGTTGCTGTCGAGACCCCATAGTTTGAGATCCAGATGTTCCCCGAAGAATCGGCGGCTACGGCAACCGGAAAATCAACACCGCCGCCCGAAAAGCCACCGCTGCCGGACAGAACCTGTCCGCTCGAACCGAGCTCGGTGACGCTCCCCAGGCCTCCGTTGACCGATCCCGGGCTTTGCTGGTTCGTCACCCACACATTTCCACCGGCATCGATCGCGAGACCATAGCTTTCATTGAGCCCGCCGCCCGTGAAGCCGCCGGAGGGGGACAAAGCCTGTCCTAGCGGCGAGAGTTCCGTGACGGCTCCGTAATAGTCGGCGATCCAGACGTTGCCCGACTGGTCGATCGCGACCGACGCAGGCCCGTTCAAGCCGCCGCCCGCGTAGTTGACAACCATGGTCCAGTCGGTCGGAGCCCCGCTCAGCCTCGGCTGGAAAGGCGACCCGACGGATTGAAGGTTGTAGAGCGCCCCTGGGTTCTGGCCCGGGTTCAGGGCAATGTCCAACGCCGCATCGATCGTGTCCGTCGGCTGGGTGCCACCGCTCGGAGTCACGGCGGCGAACAACTGAGCGCATTCCCCGGTGCTCCCGTTCGAGCCCGCGCAACTGTTGAGGATATTCGCCAGCGTGTTCAGCTCCGGCGCGGGCGCAACCGCTCCCGCGGGAAGCGCCGGACCGGGCGCGACGCCGGTGGCGATGTTCACCAGACTGTTGACCACGGCGAAAGCATTGGCTAAACCTTGGGGGTTGGCGCTGCTCGCGCCTACATTCGCCCCCGGGTTCATAAACTGAGCCAGCGCCCAAACGGAAGCGGCCGTGGTCGTTTCGTTGATCAAGATGACGGTCGAAGCGCTGACGCCCGCGCAGGGGCCGAGTGCGACCATCAATGCCAGCGCGGGATTGTTGGTTCCTGCCGCCAGGCCGGGATTGCCACCCCGAGCCACCAGATAAATCGGAGACGACGAGGAGGGGCAGGTGAAGCTGGCGGTGACCTCGAAACTTCCCGCGGAGTCGGTCTTCGCCGGAGTGGAAAGCAGGGCGGTCGCCGTCGACCCGTATCCACTACTCCCGGCAGCATAGATCTGAACCAAGGCGCCGGACACGGCCGCCTGGCCACTGTGAACAACTCCTTCGAGAACTACTGCGGCGGGCGTAGGCGGAGCCGGAGGCAGAGACGGAGACGACGGCCCCGCGGTTGAGACCGAGCCACCTCCGCATCCAGCCAGGGGCAGGGCCAAGGTCAGCCACCAAGCCACCCAACTAGAATGGAGTTTTTTCATGGTGAGGGTGAGCAGCGCGCCGGTGCCGGTGGATCTGGCGCACTCAGTGCCTTCGGCTTCACGGCCGCTTGCCGAGCGTACTGTTCTTGACCGCCAGGGCAAGCGGAGTCACGACCGGTGCCGCCGCGCCCACGATCTCCGTCACACTGTTGCTCCCGCTAGCGTTGTTGCTGACCCAAACGTTTCCCGAACCATCAATGGCCAAGCTGAACGGGGAATTCATTGCGCCCCCGAGAAAACCTGTGGTCGGTGAAAACGCCGCACCGCTGTTGTTCAGCTCGGTGACGCTCTTGCCGGCGTTATTGGCCACCCAGACGTTGCCCAGGCCGTCGACGGCAATACCCTGGGGAGTGCTGAGACCGCCGCCGGTGTGATTGGCGACCAAGGTACCGGTGCTGTTGAGTTGGGTCACACTGTTGTTGCCGCTGTTCGACAGCCACACGTGAGCAGTGCTGTCAATCGCGACGCCCCAGGTTGCGTTTTGCGGGCCTGCGGTGTAGCTCGCGACCACCGCGCCGCTACTGGTGAACTTTTCCACGTCGCCAGGGTTCTCCTTGTCGGCCGCCCAAACATTGCCGGAGTTGTCGACCGCGATGTTGTAGTAGTTATGCGCTCCGGGAGGACCATACGGTGAGCCGGATTGCGTACCTCCAGTATTGGTGAATGCGCTCGTGGTGCTTACGTTGGCCGTCCAGGCGACGCCAGTGGAGTTGATCGCCACACCGAAGGGGTCGCTCAGCCCGTTGCCGGTATAACCTGAGGAACCGGACATAGCGCTGCCGGTGCCCGAGAACTTGGACAAGGCGCCACTGCCGATCGCGATCGGATCCGTGATCCATACGTTGCCTGAAGTGTCGATGGCGATGCCCCAGGGAGCATTCAGGCCGCCGCCGGTGTAACCCGCAGAGCCAGAAATCGCTTTGCCACTACTTGAGAACTCGCTGATGCTGTTATTGCCGCCATTGGCTGCCCAGACATCTCCCGAGCCATCGACGGCAATGCTCTTTGGAGCATTCAGGCCCCCACCGGTGTAGTTGATCGCCATCGTCCAGTCGTTCGGTGCCGCGGCGAGTGTCGGCTCGAAGGGGACGATCCCGATCAACAGGGTGAACAGCGTGCTCACGTTGTGTCCGGGGTTGAGCACGATATCGAGCAATGCGTCAATCGTGTTGGTCGGGACGCTCAATCCGAGCGGTGTGGCAGCCGCAAATAGGGTCGTGCACACGCCCACCAGGCTGCTCGTATTGACGCAGAGGGACATGAGATCGGCCAGAGTGTTCAGCTCGGCGGTCGGCGCGGTCGCTCCGGCGGGCAGGTTCGGTCCCGGGGCGGTGCCCTGAGCGGTATTCACCAGGTTGTTCACCGTGGCAAAGGCGTTGGCCAGGCCTTGCGCATTCGTGCTGGTCGCGCCGAGATTCTTGCCCCCTCCGGTACTCATGAAGGGCGCCAGAGCGTAAACCGAGGCCACGGTCGTCACTTCGTCGATATATATGAACGTCGAGGACGTCAGATTGCCGCAGGGGCCAAGCGCCGCCATCATGGTCAGAGCGCTGTTGTTGGTTCCCAGGGCGAGACCGGGGTTGCCGCCGGTGGCAACGATATAAACCTGGGTGGCAGCCGACGGGCAGGAGTAGTCCCCGGTAATCGCGAAGCTGCCCGCCCCGTTGCTGGTTACGGTTTTCGTCAGCAAAGGCGTGCCGGCCGAACCGTAACCGGTAGTGCCTGCGGCATAGAGCTGAATGGTTGAGCCAGAGACGCCCTGCTGCCCGCCGTGCACCATGCCGCTAAGTGTGGGGTTAAATCCTGGCTTACTAAGCCCGCCGCCGCAGCTCGAAAGAATACTAATCAGTAAACAGAGGCCGGCGAGAGCAGGCACTACCCGCAGGAGTGAACTTGCACTCGAGGAACAAAAAAAAGACCCTTGCGCGGACCCCATCACAGCCGATCGGAGGGTAGATTCTAACTTGGGCTCCGCAAACAAAAGACAGCTCTCCTAGTTTGAATCTAAAGTCTGAATACAAAGCTGTTACAGAAATAGAACAGTCGCGAGGATAGTCGAAATTTCTGTACGACGTAAGGTAGAATCTGACGGGAGTCAGTGTAGTTACTAGGAAATCTGCGCATTGGTATTATCCTTCTGGTACATAGTAATTGTGCACACTGCCAGGTGCACATTGGGGTGAAGATTAGTTTGCCAGGAGGTGGCAGAATGACGAAGGCTTATTTCCGCTACGCGTATCTCGGTCTTTTCTTGTTGGCCGCATTTCCTCTTCACGCGCAAGGCGGTTGCGTTGATTCTCCGGAAAACCCCACGGCCATCCTTGGCCTGATTGGCGCGGCCGGCGCCTGCTACATTCCCCTGAAGAAGAAACTGATCTCGATTCTCGCCCGCCGGCAGGAACTCTAGTCCGCCGATTCTCTCAGGGCGAATGGCATCGAGCCTGCAGATCCGCGAGCGAACCTCCTTCTCCGACACCGAGTGGCGTCAACCTGGATGGCGGCCCCTGCTGCCGTGGCTGGTCATCGGCTTCTCGGGACTGTTGTTGCTGGCCGGGGCGCTGCTCTGGCGAATTTGGACAGCCGATGCCCTGCGTTCGATTGGCATGTACTTTCCGATCGTGAGCGTAGTACTGATCCTGCGCATCTGGCGCGGGCTGGATTGGGAGACACGTGGCACTTGGTGGGGTTTGCTGCCCCTCTA
>PKYX01000474.1:0-1012 GCA_003132825.1 Acidobacteriaceae bacterium | reverse complement strand
GCACACGTGGCGCAGTCTTTTGCGCTGGCCATCGGGGTTCATCCCGACGTCAATCAGCTCCGCCTGATGTTCGCTCCCGGTTTCGGCATGTTCATCGCGCCGGGCTGCGATGGGATTCGCGGCGCCGTGACCCTGGGTTACCTGGCTCTGATCCTCGGATATGTCTACCGCTTTTCGATCCGGGCGCGAACTCTCTGGGTGATCGGTGCGGTCGCTCTCGCCTATGCGTTCAATTTGATCCGGCTGTGTTTTCTGGTTCTATTTTATCGCCTAGCCCTCAGCTTTCCCGGGCTGCAGCCGCATGGAGAGGGCGCGGACTATCTGATCGGCGGACTGCTGTTCCTTTCGGCCGCTACGCTATTCGCGCTCATAGTTCGTTCGAAGCAACAGGGGCAGCCAGGGAGTAGGGCGCCGGATGCGAGTCGGGCGCAGCTGAGCCGGCGGGGGAACGGCAAAGAAAANNCGGCGTAAAGAACAGCCCATTACACTGGCAAAGCGCCGTAGTTTCGCTCGTCGTGGTGGCCTCGTGCTTTTCCGCCGCGCGCGGGTTGGCGGATATCGTTCGGGGCCAATCCGCTCCCGATCGGTCGAAGCTCGCGACCGCGGATGTCCTGCCCGAGCAAATGGGCAAATACCGCTTGCTGCGAACCTGGTCGGAGCAGGACTGGCTGAGTCACCTGGCCTACCGCTGGGGAGCGTATTCGAACGGTGACCCGGGAAATGAGATCGACGTTGCCCTGTGGCTGGGCCCAGGAGTGCACTATCCGATCGCCTGCCACATCTCATCGGGGCAGCGGCCGGCCTGGGAAGATGTTAGTGCCCTGCCCACCGCCCTGGGCGGCTCGGCGACCTTTGCCTTGTACTTCTACAACGAGCCCGAGGGGCAAACGCTCGAGGCCACAACCGTGTGCGATAGCGGAGGATGCAACGAACACCTCCTGCTCCCGTCTCAGGCAGGGTTTGCCTTTGCCGGCATGGGAGTGAAGAGCTTCTTCTTCCGGCCGAATTCGAC
>PKYX01000467.1:11115-13815 GCA_003132825.1 Acidobacteriaceae bacterium | reverse complement strand
TATGCACCTTCCTGCTGGGACGCGATTTTTCGGCCGCCCGGCCCGCCTGCTGCTCCTCCTTTTTTTTCTTCCGGTATTTGCCAGTGTCGCCAGCTCGCAACAGGGCACCGTAGCTGGAGGNNGGCCGAGGGAGGAGTGGCGCCCCTCAAGTGGGAGATCAGCACCGGCGCCCTGCCCCGGGGTCTGGTCTTGAGCGGAGACGGAATTCTCAGCGGTATTCCCGGCGAAAGCGGTCAATTTCGCTTTGTGGTGACGGTCACTGACAGTGGAAACCCCGCCCATCAGAGAAATCAGGAGCTCGTGTTGCGGGTTATCGCCCCGCTGCTGGTCGAGTGGAGCCGCTATCCCAAGGTTTCCGGTCAGAGAGTGGAAGGCGCAGTCAAGGTCTCCAATCAGACGGACGAGGATTTTGACCTGACCTTCATCGCCGTGGCGGTGAACGAAAACGGACGCGCGACCGCGCTCGGCTATCAGCGCTTTACCTTGAAAAAGAGCACAACCGATATGGAGATTCCGTTTGGAGAGAATCTGCCCCACGGAACTTATCAAGTAAATGTGGACGCGGTGGGGGAAGTCGCGGCCACGAACACCATCCATCGGGCGCGGCTCGTGGCCNNCAGCAGGGGCCTTAAGAAAAGGTCAGAATCCGGCTCGAGCAATGGAGGGAATCAAAGAATTCGCAGGAAGGACCAGACTCTGACGTCAAGCCAGTGAGCCCGCAAAAATTAAGAGTCCCGAGGTGGTGTTGAACTCATTCGTCTCGGCCAGTAGCTNNGGGCTCCGGGCTCACCGCCAACCGGACAAACCAGCTCAACGCCTCGGGACTCTATCTTGCCTTCAACATTTCTTCACTGTTCATCTCGACCAGCGCTTTGCTATAGACCCTTGCCAGCCTTCCCTTCTCCATTTTGCAATGTGAAGAGTGACCTTGCTTGAGCCCCGGACGCCGCACCAACCGGACAAACATCAGAAGTTGTCAAAGAACGAGTGTGTTTTTACTCCTTCTATTCTTAGAGTCAATTAAAAAGCGCTCAGTCTATCTCCTTATTTTGCAATCGAGTGCAGCCTCTCCACAGGCGATTGAACCGGTCATGGTGCAACGCACGATCTTCGGCTGTCCCCCCGCGCCAACCAAGCGTTCTTTTTCGCGGATTTTACAAGCGATTTTATGAACCCGCGCCGGGCGCAGTGACCGGACAGAGGATTCCGCTCCATTGTGAACATCTCGGGAAAAACCGCTCTGGGAGAGGACTTCGCGGAGGGGAGAGAGGGACAGAGCATCCGCTTCTCCTTCTTCGAGGGGCGGGCCCTCGAATTTTTCACGGTCACATATTTAAGGGCCATCGTCCCCACGAGCCCCCGGCCGCGTCTATAATCCTTCCGCGCGGGAATATCCCGCGGCTTGTCATCCTCAGGAGGTGCTATGTCCGAGGCCATCCCCGAGAAGTATCGCGATCTGTTCAGCAAGCGCGCTTTCGCCAGTCTGGGCACTCTCATGCCCGATGGCCGTCCCCAGGTCACTCCAGTTTGGTGCGACCTGGAGGGCGACCTGGTGATTTTTAACTCCGCTAAGGGCCGGCAAAAGGATCGCAATGTGCGCCGCGACCCGCGCGTTTCGATGGCAATCGTTGATCCCGACAATCCGTATCGTTATTTGGAGATTCGCGGCCGGGTGGTCGAAATCACCGAGCAGGGCGCCGACGCCCACATCGACAAGCTGGCGAAGAAGTATCTGGGCGTCGACAAGTATCCATACCGCCAAGGGGCCGAGGTCCGAGTGATGTACAAAGTCCAGCCCGAACACACGACAACCATGGGGTAGGTCGGGACGATCGGGGCTACCATGGTCATGCTGCGGCATGGAGTTCCCGCACGCTCGAGCCTTCTCCGATCAATACGACACCGGCCATGCCGATGAACAGCCCGTGCTCGACCGTGCCGGGTATGTCTTCGAGGGTGCGGGCCAGCAGCGGTGGATCGGAAATCCGGCCGAAGTGGCAGTCGAGAATGTGGTGGCCCTCGTCGGTCACATAGGGCTTGCCGGAGGCATCCATTCGTAGTTGGACCGCGGCGCCGAGGGCAGTGATTTCCTTTCCCACCAGCGCCTGGGCAAACGGGACCACCTCGACCGGGACCGGCGCTTTCCCGAGCACCGCGACGGGTTTGCTGGAGTCGGCAATGATCACCAGTCGCCGCGAGGCGGAAGCGATAATCTTCTCCCTCAGGAACGCGCCCCCTCCGCCCTTGATCAGACACAGCTGCGGATCGATTTCATCGGCGCCGTCAATGGTGACGTCGACTTGCTGAAATTCATCGAGCGTGGTCAGAGGGATCCCCAGGCTGGCGGCCAGATCTCGGGTCTGCATCGAGGTCGGAATGCCGCGTATCTTCAGTCCGTGTCGCACCCGTTCCGCCAGGAAGCGGATGGCATAAGCCGCGCTCGAGCCGGTACCGAGTCCCACGATTTGGCCGTCCTCGACGAAGCGAATGCTGGCCTTCGCCGCCGCTTCCTTTTCCACCTCGTAATTCATGGATTGTCCCCCTAGGATTATTCCACGGCGCGATGCCTTTGCGCGTTCCCCCGGGGGAAATGTTTTCCCAGTTTTCGCGCAACCGATGGCTGGCAATAGCCGGCCGGAAGTCGCACGAGCTGCCCTCGCGGCGTGAGTCGGCGCAGGCACCCACGATATCGGTTTCGAA
>PKYX01000467.1:10025-11029 GCA_003132825.1 Acidobacteriaceae bacterium | reverse complement strand
AAGCCGCTTCGCCTCGGTTTCGTTTTCCCCGCCGAGGACCCGGGAACCGATTGCACCTGAATCCCCCTCAACCTGCCCTTCATCCTTTATCCTAGGAATAGACGAATATGACCATCCAGCAAGGCAACACTGCTTCGGCGGGAAGCTCCGCAACTGGCCTGATGACTGCACCTGATTCCGAACGGGAACGGACATTCGACGCGTTTCGACGTTGGGGTTACCTCGAAGCCGACCTCGACCCTTTGGGGTTCTTCCGCCCGCAGCTGCATCCGGATCTGATGCTCGAGGGCGAGTTCGCCGAAGAAGCTCGCCGTGTCTATTGCGGGACGGTGGGCACGGAGTTCGTTTACATCGCTGACCCGGAGCGCCGCCGCTGGATTCAGGAGCGATTGGAAGGCCCTCCCGCTGCAGTCGATCAAGAGTATGTTCTCGATCAGCTGATCCGCGCCGATGTTTTTGAGCAGGTTTTGCAGAATCGCTATCTCGGCAACAAGCGCTTTTCTCTCGAAGGCGTGACCGCGCTCATTCCCCTGGTCGACGAGATTTTGGAGGGCGCCGGCGAACTGGGCGCCGGCGAACTGGTGATGGGCATGAGCCATCGCGGGCGGCTGAACGTGATCGTGCAGGTTGCCAAGCGCGCCCCCGAGGAGGTCTTCGCCGGGTTTGAGGACGTAGATCCGCGCAGCGTGCTGGGCAGCGGCGATGTGAAGTATCACATGGGTGCGACCGGAGAGTACGTCACTCNNCAGGATCGGACCGGCGTAGACGGCACGCGAAAATATCTTCCTCTGCTGGTGCACGGCGACGGTGCGTTCGCGGGCCAGGGCATCCTTGCCGAAACTTTGAATTACGCGGACGTCCCCGGGTTCAGCGTCGGGGGTACGGTACACGTCATCGTCAACAACCTGATCGGCTTCACCACCCTTTCCCGCGAGCTGCATTCTTCGCGTTTTGCCGCGCAACTTGCGCGCCGCCAGGACATCCCGATCTTCCACGTCAACGGC
>PKYX01000467.1:0-9959 GCA_003132825.1 Acidobacteriaceae bacterium | reverse complement strand
CCACTCTGGGAAATTTACGCCGAGGACATCGGCGCAGCCGACGCCCGGGCTCGTGTGGACGCCGTCCGCGCGGAATTTGAGGCCGCGCAGAAGAAAGCCGGACACATTCGAAAGAAACCCACACTACGCGACCTGCCTCGCTACTGGGACCCGTACAAGGGCGGCCGCTACAAATCGCANNCCGAAGGCTTTCACATCCATCCCAAGATCAAGAAGTTGCTCGAACAACGCGCCGAAATGGGCAAAGGCAAACGTGCGGTGGACTATGGAATGGCGGAGGCGCTGGCTTTTGGCAGTCTGGTGAAAGCCGGAACCCCGGTGCGACTCAGCGGGCAGGACACGCGCCGCGGGACTTTCAATCAGCGTCATTCCGTGCTGCTCGATATCGAAAACGAGCGGGAGTATGTGCCCTTGCAGCACATTGCGGAGGGGCAGGCCAGCTGTGAAATCTATAACTCCACCTTGTCGGAGGCGGGCGTGCTGGGGTTCGAATACGGATACAGCCGCGATTTCCCCGAGGCTCTGGTGCTATGGGAGGCGCAGTTTGGCGACTTCGCCAACGTCGCCCAGGCCGTAATCGATCAGTTCATTAGCGCCGGCGAGGACAAGTGGGGACTGCTCTCTGGCATGGTTCTGCTGCTGCCGCACGGCTATGAAGGCCAAGGACCAGAGCACTCGAGCGCTCGCATCGAGCGCTTTCTGCAACTGGCAGCGCGAGACAACTTCCAGATCTGCCAGCCCTCGAACGCGGCGCAGTACTTCCATCTGCTGCGCCGGCAGGCGCTGCGCGTTTGGCGAAAGCCGCTCGTGGTCTTCACCCCAAAAAGCATGTTGCGTCATCCGGACGCTTCCTCCCCCATCGCAGACTTCACCCACCAGCAGTTCCGCGCGGTTCTGCCCGACACCGAAGCGGTCGACGCCAGACGGGTTGTGCTCTGTAGCGGCAAAATCGGCCACGAATTGCGGGTGGAACGCAAGAAGCGAAAGGATCCTTCGACCGCGGTGGTCTTCGTCGAACAGGTGTACCCGTTTCCGGACGCGGATCTGACCGCGGAACTGGCGCGTCACCCCTCCGCACGGGACATCGTTTGGGTGCAAGAAGAGCCTGCCAATATGGGCCCTCTGTTCTACGTTCTGCCTCGCCTGAGAAGGATCGCGGGGGAACGTCCGGTGCTGACAGTGAAGCGTTCCGCCAGCGCTAGCCCGGCAACGGGTTCCGCCAAGGCCCATGAAGTCGAGCAAAAGACTCTGATCGCGCTCGCTTTCACGACCTAGTAAGAACCGTGGACAGGGCAGTCTCAGCTATAATCTCGCATTAGTCATGGACTTCGACCAGTTAGTCACCTTTCTAGAAGTCGCTAAACTCGGCAGCTTTTCTCGCGCCGGCCTGAAAGTCTTTCGGTCGCAATCCGCCGTCAGCGCGCAAATCCGGCAACTGGAGCAAGAATACGGGGATCGACTGCTCGACCGTTCGGGCAAAGATGTGACCTTGACCCCGGCGGGCCGGGTGCTGTTCGCCTATGCCGAGCGTCTCCTGCAAATGCGGGATGAGTCCTTGCTCGCGGTCGCGGACCAGGGTAGCTCCCCGCGCGGCACGCTGGTAGTCGGGGCCAACGAGGCAACCTGCCTGTATGTTCTGCCTGACGTCTTCGCCAAGTTCTCCAGCCTGTACCCCAGCGTACAGATCAGCATTTATCGTAACTTCAGTTACAAGATTGTCGAAAAGCTGGAAAACGGGACCATCGATGTGGGCATTGTGACCCTGCCGGTCAAATCGGCGAGCCTGAAAGCGCACGCCATCTTTCGCGATCAATTGATGCTGATGGTGAGCCCGCAGAATCCCCTGGCCAAGCACGAAGTGGTGCCGGTGAGCGAAATCGTCAAACAGCCCTTACTGCTCCCCAAGACCGGGTATAGCCGCCGCCTGATGGACAAACTGTTTCGTCCCTACGCTTCACAGTTGCAAGTACGGATGGAGTTGCCGAGCGTCGGCATGATCAAGAGCTTTGTCGCGGCGGGATTGGGGGTTTCACTGATCAGCGCCAGTTTCGCCCGCGACCAGGTCATGGCAGGGCGGGTCAAGCTGATTCCCATAAAGGACGAAGAGCTGTGGCGCGAACTGGGGCTGGCCTACCGGCGCGACCGCACGCTAACCCGGGCGACCACGACTTTCATCAGCGCCGTGCGTCAGCTGGCCTCGGCTTCAAAATGAAGCTCGGCGCGCGAGCAGCGAAGCGCGGCTCCGGGCTATCAGGTTTGTCGATTTCCGCTATCGGAATTTCCGATTTCCGTTCGGCGGCGAGACTTGCTAGGTTACCTGAAGAACCTCAGATAACCCAGAGATTGGACAGTTACCACTAAAAACGTTACGTGGACTGAGGGAGCGTGCCATGAACCAACTCGAACGCAGCTTGAACCGGGTTCTGCAGGAGCATCAGCAGGAGAGTGGCCTGCACATGATCGGCGGCCAGCGTCGCCTGATCGATCGACTGATGCATCTGTTCGAAGAACAACAGAATCTCGAGCAACAATCCCAGGCAGAGAAGAATCAGGAGAACTGATCGACCATGACCTCTTCTTCCGAGAAGCGAATTACAACCTTCATTGGAACCGCCATGACACGAAGAACGTGTCTTCTGGGGGAGGTCGCCTGCTGAGCTGAGCAACAAAAAGTTCTGAACAGGTAATAGACCCACCGCCAGAAGCAACTGGATGGTGGGTTTTTTGTTTCTAACTTTGTTGATCCAAGTTTATTGATCCGGGATCTGTTGATCGAAGCTTTGATCAAGAGTGGATGGGAGGCGCGAGATGAACCAGCTGTCGAACGAGAGCCACGAAGCTACCGGGCGACGAGGGGAATGCGTGGTCATGAAATTTGGCGGCACCTCGGTCGAAGATGCCGCCGCCATCCGGCGCGTGAGCCAGTTGGTGAAGCGGCGGCTCCGCCACCGGCCCGTGGTCGTCGTGAGCGCGCTCGCTAAGGTGACGGATCAGTTGCTCAGCGCCGCCAGAGCCTCCTCGGAAGGAGGACCGCAGTCCGCCCGCGAGACTGTCGAGCGCCTACGGCAGCGGCATCAGACCGTGGCGCGCGAACTGGTCGAGGAACAACAGTTCCATTGCCTCTGGGCCGAGCTCGAACCTGCGTTCCAGATGTTGGACGATCTCGCGGGCGAGACCGCGGCGACGGGAGCGCTCCTCCCGGAAGTGCAGGATCGGTTCCTCGGTGTCGGCGAATTTCTTTCCAGCAAGATCCTGCACGCCGCCCTGCTGCATGCTGGATTCGACGTGGCCTGGATCGATTCGAAGGAATGCATTGTCACGGATGCGGCCCACACCCGTGCCACGCCACTGTGGGAAGACACTCGGACACGGTCGCGGGCAGTCCTATTGCCCGTGCTGCAGTCCGGACAGCTACCAGTGTTGGGAGGATTCGTCGGAGCCACGCGGGAAGGCATCCCCACCACTTTGGGCCGTGGCGGATCGGATTGCAGTGCCGCCATGATTGGGGTGGGACTCGAGGCCAGCCGGATCGAGATTTGGACCGATGTGGATGGCGTCATGACCACGGACCCCAATCTTTGCCCCGACGCCCGGCGCATCACCACCCTGAGTTTCAATGAGGCGGCGGAATTGGCTCGCTTTGGCGCCCAGGTTCTGCATCCTGCCACCATCGCGCCGGCGATGCGGCGCAATATCCCGGTGTGGGTGCTGAATTCGCGAAATCCGGAGAGCGGCGGAACCGAGATCGTTGCTCACGCCAGCGAGATCGGCCGGGTAAAAGCCATCACCGCCAAGCGTGAGGTGGCGGTGCTCGATCTTGAGCCGGCGCCTTCGATGGCATCCGACCTGCCGCGCCAGGTTTTCGAGGTGTTCGCGCGCCACCGCCACAGCGTGGAGCTGCTCTCCGCTTCGCATCATGGCTTCTCTCTGGTGATGAGTGCAGCGACCGATCTACCGGCGATCGCGCAGGAACTCCGAGGCTTAGCGAATGTACGCTGGGAAAACCACAAGGCGCTGGTCTGCCTGGTGGGAGAGAAGATCGGCCGTCGCCCGGAGATCGCCAGCCAGGTTCTGCACGTCATTTCCGACATGGATGTGCGCTTGATTTGCCAGGGGGCTTCGGAACGCACGATCAGCTTCCTGGTGGAGGAAGCTCGCGCCGAGGAGGCGGTACGGCGCTTGCATGAACTGCTGTTTTCGACTCCGGCGCACGTGGCGGAGGGTCTGGCACGCGTCATGTACCAACCCGGGGGAACCTGCTAGAGCGATTCCCGGGTGTCCAATCTGAGTTTTCCGAAGGTGCGCCGTCCGCGTGTGGGCGGCCCGGCCGTCGAGGGTTCCCGGCGCCATCCCCGCCACCCGCCTTGTCGCCCGGTGCGGGCGAAATCCATCGCAAGACTCCCCAGTTTCCCCTTGACACGCAGCACGAAACCTTTACCATGAGTGAATAAGTATGCATCTAAGTGAATAGGTATTCATGAGCAAATTGTTGCGACAAAAGACCATCCTTGCACTACTTGAGCAAGGACCGATCGCGAGCCAGGAAGACCTGCAGCGTAGCCTGCACAAACGCGGCGTCAAGGTAGGGCAGGCGACGCTCTCACGCGACATTCGCGATCTCGGCCTGGCCAAGACGTCAGTGGGTTACGCCTTTCCCCAGGGGGATCACGCCTCCGGTTCGGCCCTTCCCCCGGTCTCGCGGCTGGTGCGCGAATTCGTGGTGGATGTGCGCCGGGCACAGAATCTGCTGGTGATCAAGACCACGGTGGGCAGCGCCCAGCCCGTGGCCGCCGCGCTCGACGACGAACAATGGCCGGAAGCGGTCGGCAGCGTGGCCGGCGACGACACGATTTTGATTGTCTGCCCGGACAAAAAATCCGCCACCCGTTTGGCCGCCCGCACCCAGGAGATGCTTGCGTGATTCCGGCCAAACTTAAGACAGCGGTCGTAGGAGCGACCGGTTATTCCGGCTTGGAATTGACCCGGTTGCTTTTGCGTCATCCCCGGGTGGAGACTCCCTTGCTCTTGAGCCGACAGGGCGAAGGCGAGGGCGCCCTCAATTTGGCGGATCTATTTCCCGTGCTTTCGGGAAACGGACGCTACCCCCTGCAGCCGCTTTCTTGGGCCACTCTGAAAGAAACGGGTGTCCAATTGCTTTTTCTGGCGACGCCGCACCAAGCCTCGCGAGCGCTCGTACCCGAAGCCGTGGCCCAGGGACTTCGCGTCATCGATCTCAGCGGCGCCTGGCGGCTGAAAGAAGCGCAGCACCGAGCGGTGTACGGGTTCCAGGATGAGGGGTCCCTGACCGCCGCCGAACTCACGGAGAAAGCCATCTATGGCCTGCCCGAACTCCATCGCGACCGTATTGCGAGCGCGGCGGTGGTGGCCAACCCGGGTTGCTATGCGACATCGGTGATCCTGGCGCTGGCGCCTTTGCTGCGGGCTGGCTTGGTCGACCGGGAGCGGGGGATCATTTCGGACTCCAAGTCCGGTGTATCGGGAGCGGGCAAGGAACCCACCGCGCGCACGCATTTTGTTTCCGTGGCCGACAACCTTTCCGCCTATTCGGTGTTTGGACATCGTCACACGGGAGAAATTCTAGAGCAGTTAGGCCTCGATGCCGGTGAATTGATCTTCACGCCGCATCTGTTGCCCATTCCGAGGGGTATTCTTTCGACCATTTACGTGCATCTCAATCGCGAGATGAAGCCAGCAGAGGTGGAATGCTGCTTCCGCGAGTTTTACCAGGGCCAGCGCTGGGTGCGGATTTTTGCCACTCCCCGTTTGCCGGAGATTCAGTTTTCGGTGAATACCAACTATTGCGATATCGGCTTCTGCCTGGCCGAAGATGGACGGCGCCTGGTACTGGTTTCCTGTGTGGACAACCTGCTGAAGGGCGCGGCCGGACAAGCGGTGCAGAACATGAACCTGATGTATGGGTGGGAAGAAGAGGAGGGTCTCGCGTGAAGATCGTGGTCAAGATTGGTGGCACGGCGCTCGAAGACAAGGCAACCTTGCGCAAGTGCGCTCGGGCGGTGGTCGAACTGGCGCGGGATGGCCACCAGATCGCCTTGGTCCACGGCGGGGGGAGCACGCTCACGCGCACTCTGAGCCTAATGGGAAAAAAGAGCGATTTCGTGAACGGGCTGCGCATCACCGACGCGGAAACGCGCGACGTCGCACTCATGGTCCTGGCCGGGATCGTGAACAAGAGTGTGGTAGCAGCGGTGGTGGCGGCGGGAAATCCCGCCATCGGATTGTGCGGAGGGGATGGCATGTCCTTCCGCGCACGCAAGAAAAAGACCGAGGGCTATGACCTGGGATTTGTGGGGGAAATCTGTTCGGTCGAACCGCGCTGGCTGGACGCCATTTGGGCCGAAGGCGGGATTCCGGTTCTATCGTCGCTCGCGCTCGGGTCCGACGGGGAGTACTACAACGTGAACGCCGACCAGATGGCCGCGGCCTGCGCCGTGGCGTGCCATGCGGACACGTTGATTTTCCTGACCGATGTGCCAGGCGTAAAGGACGCCGACGGCAGTGTAATCCCCTGGCTGAACACCAAAGATGTGGCGGCTCTGGTGGAACACTCGGTGATAGGCGGCGGGATGCTGCCCAAACTGGAGGCCTGCAACCAGGCGCTCAGAAAGGGCGTGGGACGGGTGCGGATCTTGCCGGCCGCGCAGGCCGAGATCTTGCCACAGTTTTATTTCACCAAGCTGGAGTGCGGCACCGAGGTGATCGGAGCATGAACCTCGCATCCGTCGTGCGTTCCGAGCAAGAGTTATTGCTGCCAACCTATGATCGCCAGCGCGTTCTCTTTACTCGAGGACGGGGCGTCTACCTCTGGGACTCGGAAGGGAAACGCTACCTCGATTTCCTCAGCGGGCTGGGGGTCAATGCGCTCGGGCACGCGCACGCCGCGATCCAGACTGTGCTCAAGCGCCAGGCGGGCCGGCTGATTCACGTCTCCAACTTGTTCTATCACGAGTACCAAGCGGAACTGGCCAAACGGCTGACCAAGATTTCCGGCCTGGACAAGGCATTTTTCTGCAACAGCGGCACCGAAGCCTGGGAAGGAGCGCTCAAGCTCGCCCGGGCGCTGGCCCGCGGCGAGAACTCGAACGGCCACAAGGCGAAGTGGCGAATTCTGGCTTTGGAAAATTCCTTTCACGGCCGCACCTTTGGTTCGCTGGCCACGACCGGGCAGGCAAAGTATCGTCATCCCTTTGCGCCGCTGCTGCCCGGCGTCGGGTTCGTCGCCTTCAATGACGTCGACGACCTGAAGCGGCAGTTCGATGGCAGCGTGTGCGCCATTTGTCTGGAGACGATCCAGGGAGAAGGCGGCATCTATCCCGTCAGCCCGGAGTTCCTGCGGACGGCACGGGAATTGACCGAGCGCACCGGCGCCTTGCTGATCATCGACGAGATCCAATGCGGTTTGGGCCGCACGGGAAAATACTTCGCCTATCAGCACTATGGCGTGAAGCCGGACATCGTCACCGTAGCCAAGCCACTGGCTGCCGGTCTGCCGCTTGGCGCCATCCTGACCACCAACCGGGTCGCCAGCGGAATGCATCCCGGCATGCACGGAACCACCTTTGGCGGAGGTCCGCTGGCCTGCGCCGTGGCCATCGAATTTCTGCGGACCGTGGATGGCCTGATGAGCCACATCCGGCAAATGGGCCGCTACTTCCGTGAAAAACTGGAAGCCTTGCAAGCCCAACACGCCTCGATCCTCGAAGTTCGGGGAATGGGCCTGATGCTGGCCATTGAGATTGATTCGGCCGACACGGCAAAAGCCACGGTGCAGAGGTTACTCGACCGCGGCATCCTGATCAATCGCACGCATGAGACCGTGCTACGGTTTCTTCCGCCCTACATCATCCAGAAAAAGCATGTCGACCAAGTGATTCGCGCGCTCGATTCCGCTCTGGCTTCGGCACCCGTCAAGCCGGGACGAGGCTCGCTGCGTGCGGGAAAGTCCACCAGGAGGGGTCAACTACGGTGAGCAGCCAGACAATCAACACCCCACGGAGCGTTTCCGCGTCCACCGGGATTCCCTGCCGCGACCTCATTTCCATTCGCGATTTGGGGCCCATCGATGTCGAAGCCATTTTTGACCTCGCCGGGCTGATGAAGGGCCGGCCGGCGGATTTCCGCGAAGTGCTGGCGGGCAAGCAGATCGTGATGTTTTTCGAGAAGCCTTCTCTGCGTACGCGAGTCACATTCGAGGCGGGAATGGCAAGTCTCGGTGGTCTGGCCATTTTTGTCGACCAATCCAACGGCCGCCTGGACGCCCGCGAAAAGCTGAGCGACATCGCGCATAACCTGGAACGCTGGGTGGACGGCATCGTGCTGCGCACCTTCTCCCATGCCACGGCCACGGGGATGGCGGAGCACACTTCGATTCCGGTGATCAACGCGCTCAGCGATCTGGAGCATCCCTGCCAGGCGCTGGCCGATTACTTCACCTTGCAGGAGCGCTTCGGCGATCTGAAGAAAATTCAACTGGCTTACGTTGGCGACGGAAACAACGTGGCGCATTCTCTCCTGCTCGCCTGCGCGTGTATCGGCTCCAAGATCCGTGTTGCCACGCCGCCGGGCTACGGTCCGGATCGGCAGATCGTCGCCGCAGCGCAGGCAATGGCGGGAAAGACCGGCGCCGCCATCGAACTGCTCACCGATCCGCGGGAGGCGGTCCGTGGGGCCGACGCCATCTATACCGATGCGTGGGCCAGCATGGGTCAGGAACAGGAAGCCGGCGAGCGGGCAAGGATTTTCCCGCCCTATCAGGTTAACGACGAGCTGGTGACCGGGGCCGCGCCGCAGGCGGTCGTCATGCACTGTCTGCCTGCACATCGCGGCGAAGAGATCACCGACCGGGTGATCGACTCGGGGCGGTCGATCGTGTTCGATCAGGCGGAGAACCGCCTGCACGTGCAAAAAGCCATTNNGGAGGTTTGGACACCTCCATCATCATTCCCTGGTTGAAGGAGAACTACGCCTGCGATGTGATTGCCATGATCGGCGATGTAGGCCAGGGAGACGATATCGACGCCGTGGTCGAAAAAGCCTACAAGACCGGCGCCAGCAAGGTCGTGGTGGAAGACTTGCGCGAGGAATTCCTGACGGGATACGTATTTCCGGCGCTCAAGGCAGGCGCAGTGTATGAGCACAAGTATCTGCTGGGCACGTCGATGGCGCGTCCGGTCATCGCCAAGCACCAGGTGGAAGTCGCGCTACGCGAGGGGGCGACCGCGGTGGCGCATGGATGCACGGGCAAAGGCAATGATCAGGTCCGGTTCGAACTCACCTATCAAGCGCTCGCGCCCGAACTCAAAGTGATTGCCCCGTGGCGCGAGTGGACCTTGAAATCGCGCGAGGATTGCCTGGATTACGCCGAGCAGCACGGCATCACGGTAGCGGCCAGCCGGCAGAAAATCCACAGCCGGGATCGCAATCTCTGGCACATCAGCCACGAAGGCGGAGAACTGGAAGACGCGGCCAACCCACCTCTGCCCGGAACCTGGCAGCTGACTCGCTCGCCGCAGGAGGCTCCGGACCGTGAGGAACAGGTGGAAATTGGATTCGAAAAGGGGATCCCGGTCTCGGTCAACCGGATGACGCTTGATCCCGTCGCGTTGGTGGAATTGCTGAATGAAATTGGCGCGCGCAACGCCATTGGCCGAGTCGATCTGGTGGAGAACCGGTTCGTCGGCATGAAGTCGCGCGNNGCTATGAAACTCCAGGCGGCACGCTCCTAGTTGCTTCGCATCGTGAGCTCGAAGCCCTCTGCCTGGAGCGCGACGTCATGCACTTCAAGCAGCATATGGGTCTGAAATACGCGGAACTGGTCTACTTCGGCCTGTGGTTCACGCCTTTGCGGGAAGCTCTGGACGCGTTCGTCGAGAGCACGCAACAAGAGGTGAGCGGTTCGGTTACCTTGTCGCTCTACAAGG
>PKYX01000119.1 GCA_003132825.1 Acidobacteriaceae bacterium | reverse complement strand
GTATTGGGTGCCCGGTCCAGCCATATCACGGCTAATACTGAGCTCCTTCTCCCGAAGACCATACGTGAACCGCGGATGCCGCAAGTTCGCCGGGTCTCTAGACTAAGCCTGGCTCGGACGATGGTGATGCACTTTACCCGCGCCTTTCACGTTACCGGATTCGCGCCTTCCCCGAAACATCGAGATCTATAGCCAAAATCCTGTAGTTTTCTACAGGCATTGGAGTACGATCAGATCTGCAGCAGGCCACGCCGGACCGCGATGGTAACCGCATGGGTCCGATCGTTGGCCTGAAGTTTATCCACCAGGTTCTTGATGTGGAAGTTAACGGTGGTCTCCGAAATCGACAGTTGATCCGCAATCTGCTTGTTGCGAGAGCCATCTTGGATGAGGCTGAGCACCTCCAACTCCCGGGCCGTAAGGTTTTCGTCGCCCAGATGTTCGGCGAGGCGGGCCGCCACCTCGGGCGAAATGTGCCGTCGGCCAGCGTGAACCGATCGGATCACGCTCAGCAACTCGTCCATATGCATGCTCTTCAGGATATAGCCCGAGGCTCCTGCTCGCATCGCACGCTGGATGTCGCCATCGCCATCGGAGGTTGTAAGCATGATGATGCGGGCTTGCGGAAACTCGCCACGAATTGCAATGAGCGCGTCGGTGCCATCTGTGCCAGGAAGCCGAACGTCCATCAAAGTGATGTCGGGCCGATGACGACGAAATTCAGCTACAGCGTCGACCGCATTTGACGCCTGCCCAACAAGAAGCATGTCGCGCTCAGCACTGACGATCGCTGCCAGTCCTTGGCGGAAGACCGGATGGTCTTCTACGCTCAGAATGCGAATTGGCTTGGCCTGAACCATAGCTATGCCTTATCCCGGCAATTGTAATCGTTGTTTGTGTCTCTACCAAAGCACCATCCTACGCCGCGAAGATCAAGAAACTGCCGAGAGTAGAAGCAGGGGAAGCGCCGACTTGCATCGCCGACTTCCCCGCCGAATCCCCTACAGAAAAATGTAGTGTCAAAACCACGGCATTTGGTGTGGTCACAAAATCCAATCACGTTCATTCTGGTGCGAAACAAAAAGAGAGCGAGGGGGAATGGATACTTTGACCGTATCGCTGAGAGTGACACATCATACCGCTCGCCTCAACGGGATCACTCAGCACTGGGTGACTGCCGGAGGCGGCCCGCCGGTTTATCTATTGCACGGCTTTCCGGAGACCTGGTTCGCGTGGCGCAAGCAGATACCGGTGCTCGCGGAGCGGTACACAATCATTGCTCCCGATCTCCGCGGTTACGGCGATACCGAGAAGCCCGCCTTCGGTTATGACAAGCGCACCATGGCTAACCACCTCGCGGCACTGATGGACCACCTCGGACACAAGCGCGCCGCCATTGTCGGTCATGACCGGGGCGCAAGGGTGGGAACTCGTTTCGCCAAGGACTATCGGGAGCGCATTGATCGCTTCGTCACAATGGACAACGTCCCCACCAGAATCCTGACCCAGAGTGATAACCCGCACGTAAGTCAAATCGCCTGGTTCGTCCGCTTTCTTAATGTGCCTGATCTGCCGGAGGCGCTGATCGCCGGACGCGAGGAGGTCTGGTTGACCCACTTCTATCGCTCCTGGTCCTACGACCCCAACATGCTGTCTCCAGAGGAGATCGACGTCTACGTCCGCGCCTACCGGCAGCCAGGGGCCGTCCGCGGCGCTGCGATGGACTATCGCGCTACTGGCGAGGACGTGAAGCAGGACATGGTGGATGCCGCACAGCTGATCACCTGCCCGGTCCTCGTTCTTTGGGGACAGGATTTCGAGTTGAACAGTCGCTTCTTCAATCTGCTGGATGTATGGCGGGGGATGGCTGAAGACGTACGCGGCCTTGGCATATCCCAATGCGGACACCTTCCTCAAGAGGAGAGACCGGACATAGTGAACGAAGAACTGCTGCGCTTCCTTAAAGACTGGACTGGCTGACCACAACACATTGACTTCGTCTCAGAGATCAAGGAGACCTACGAATGAAGCTCATCGCTTATCAAAAGGGCGACCGCCGAATCATGGCCAGGGTGCTCGACCACAAGGCCATGCCATTCGCCAGCCTCGATGACTTCTGGGCCAACCCGCAGCAGAGTCTATTGGCAGCCGCCAAGGCGCAATCGGGCGTAGAGCCGATTGCNNGCAGCTGCCCAGGCGCAATCCGGCGTAGAGCCGATTGCGGACTTGGTTCAAGTTCCGCCACTGCCCGACACCGCCCGCGTAATCTGCGCGGGTCTGAACTACCTCGCCCACGCCCAGGAAGCACACTTTAAGGTTCCAGAGCAGCCCGACATCTTCGCACGCTGGCGCTCCACCTTGGCTGTCACTGGCCAAGCCATTCCCATCCCACCGCGCGATAACAACTTCGACTGGGAAGGCGAGTTGGCCGTGGTCATCGGCGAAGAGCTCAGAGACGTCACACCTGAGGCCGCCCAAGCCGGCTTCCTCGGCTACGCCTGTTTCAACGACCTCAGCGCCCGCAAATTTCAAATGGCCAGCGAGCGGTGGGCTCTCGGCAAGAACACCGACAGCTCAGGACCGCTTGGCCCGTGGATCGTTACGGCGGACGAAGTCCCCAATCCCGATCAACTGCGAATTCAGACCCGCGTTAACGGCAACACCGTGCAAGACGGCAACACGTCAAATCTGATCTTCTCAGGCGCCAAGATCGCAGCGTACGCGTCAGGCGCGATGACGCTCAAGCCCGGCGACCTCATCGCGACGGGCACGCCGGACGGCATCGGGGCCACCAGGAAACCACCTATGTTTCTGCACGACGGCGACACGGTCGAAGTCGAGATCGAGCGAATTGGCCGCATAACGAACCGGATCGTCGAACGCTGACCGCATACGAGACTAGGAGACCACCCATCATGGCGCTACTACAGCCAGACACCGCTCGAATCGGCCACCCGCCGGGTAACCCAGCCGAAGATCGCGTTGCCGAAGAGCTGGCCTCCGGCACGCCGCAGGATTTGCGCAGGGCGCTTAGTGCGCTGATCGGCGCCGACCAGGTTCTGCACCGCGCAATTGATCTTGTCCGCTACGCCTCTGATGCCAGCCCTTATCGCCTCATTCCGCAGGTCGTGGTTACGCCGCGCACTATCGATGACATCGTAGCTCTACTGAACTACTGCCGCGAGAACGGACATCACGCAACCTTCCGCGCTGCAGGGACGAGCCTCTGCGGACAATCGCAGTCCGACGACATCCTTATCGATGTACGCCGTCATTGGTACGGAATGTCAATCGAGGACAGAGGACTGGCGCTTCGTGCCCGGCCCGGCGTCATTCTCGGGCATGCCCGCACCCTCCTACGCAGACACGGACGGCGGCTGGGGCCCGACCCGGCGAGCATCGACGCCTGCACTATCGGTGGCGTCATCGCCAACAACGCCGGTGGGATGCGGTGCACGATTGAACGCGACTCCTACCATACCGTCCGATCAATGACTCTCGTACTGGCCTCTGGAACTGTCATCGATACGGCGCAGCTCGATGCTGAAGCGGCCTTCATGCGAGCCGAACCCAACCTCGCACAGGGCCTGCTCAAGCTGCGCGCCGAGCTGATTGCCGACCGTGCTCTCGCCGACCGAGTGCGCCACAAATTTGCGATTAGAAACACGACCGGTTACCGGCTTGATGCTCTTCTCGACGCCGACACTCCGTTGGAGATCTTCCGTCGCCTCGTCGTTGGTTCCGAGGGAACACTCGCATTCATGGGTGAAGTAGTGATAAACACGCTTCCGGCGCCGGGNNGTCGAGCTCATGGTCGCGCCAGCCCTGGAGGCCGCCGCCCAGGCTTTTCCGGGGACGCCCGAGTATTGGAGGACGCTTGATCCTAAGGCCGCAGCTCTCCTGGTCGAGTTTGCAGCCGCGGACGACGCGGCACTTGACCAAGCCGAAGCCGCGGCACGCGCGCTGGTCGCCGGCTCGAATCTACTCCATCCTCTGGATTTCACACGTGACGCCGAGGCGATCGAGATTGACTGGCGGATACGCGAAGGCCTGCTCGGGATCGTCGGCAAGCTGCGGCCGGAAGGAACGGCGGTCCTCAATGAGGACGTCTGCTTTCCTCCGGCACGGATCGCCGAAGGAGCCCACGATCTGCAGGCGCTGTTGATCAAGCATGGCTTTCTGGCTGGCGTGGCAGGACACGCGGCCTTTGGCAACCTGCACTTCACACTTACGCCCAGACTGGACGACCCCGCAGATCTGAAACGCTACGGCGGATTCATGGATGACTTAGTCGAACTTGTGATCGACAAATACGACGGTTCGCTTAAGGCCGAGCACGGGACTGGGCGCAATATGGCCCCTTTCGTACGCCGTGAATGGGGCGATAAAGCGACAGAGATGATGTGGCGGATCAAAAAGTTAGCCGACCCGCAGGGCGTACTGGCACCCGACAGCGTCCTGAGTCGCGACGACGGGATCCATCTTCGGCGACTCAAGTCGACCCCCACGATCGAGAACATCTCAGATGCCACGCATTGTATAGAGTGCGGTTTCTGCGAACCGGTTTGCCCGTCGCGTAACGTCACCATGACACCGCGCCAGCGCATCGTCATCCGGCGCGAGATGGCGCGACAGCCGAGCGGCTCGCAGATGTTTGCGCAACTGCTCAAGGAATTTGAATACGACGGCATACAGACGTGCGCCGCCGATGGAACATGCGCCGTTGCTTGTCCTGTATCGATCAACACTGGGGCGTTGATGAAGTCGTTCCGTCAGTGTGAAAACACCGACGCTCGGGAGAAAGTTGCGCTAGCTATCGCCAAACGTTGGCGACGCGTCGAAGCTCTCGCCCGAATGGGAATGGGCGCGGTTGATCTCATTTCAAGAGTCGTCGGCGTCAGTGCCTTAACAGGCTTGACTGCCGTGGCCAGGATGGCCCTGAGCCAAGACCTTGTTCCGTCCGTCCCTGGACCGATGCCTCAGAAGGCGCCTCGCAAACTTCCCGAGACTTCGCGGCAAGGCGCCGCAGCCGTCTACTTTCCGGCGTGCATCAATCGCATCTTCGGCCGTGCGCCCGGCATGGCGCGGCGACCGAGTCTTCCCGAGGCTCTGGTCGCGCTATCCGCCCGAGCCGGGCAACCAATATGGATCCCCGATAACGTGCGCGGCCTCTGCTGTGCAACGCCATGGAGTTCCAAGGGCTACCGGCTCGGGCATGAATGGATGGCCACGGCGATCGCGGACGCGATGTGGGACTGGAGCAATGCAGGCGCGCTACCTGTTGTGATCGACGCTGTCTCATGCACTCACGGCCTACTGGACGATGTACGAACCCACATCGACGCCCAGCGACAAGAGCGGTTCAACAAGATCCAGATCTTCGACGCGATCGCCTGGGCTCACCAACTACTCCCAAGCCTCCACATCAAACGAAAGCTGTCCAGCGCGGCGGTACATCCCACATGCTCCACGATTCATCTCGGTCTCGAAAAGAAGCTCATCGAGATAGTGAGCGCCATCGCTCACGAAGTGATCGTGCCAATCGGAACGACGTGCTGCGGAACCGCCGGCGATCGCGGCTTACTGCACCCTGAGCTCGTTGTCTCGGCGACGCGGGAAGAAAAGGCTTACCTCGACACGCATCCTACCGAGGTCTACCTGTCAGCGAACCGAACCTGTGAAATGGGCCTACAACAAGCGACCGGCAAGCCGTACGAGTCTTTCATCTTCGCACTGGAGATGATCNNGACCGAAGACGGCATCCAGCCGCACACTCATGAACGTCCGTCACGCTCGCTGGCCGATTCTGACTCAGGAGAGAACTATGGCTAAGACCGTTAGTGAGGTGTTCGTCGAGACGTTAATCGCGGCCGGAGTACAACGGGTCTACGGTGTTGTGGGGGACTCGCTTAACGGTCTGACGGACACCATACGAAAAAGTACACAAATTGACTGGCTGCACGTGCGTCATGAAGAAACAGCGGCCTTCGCCGCAGGAGCCGATGCCCAAATCACTGGACGAATCGCCGTGTGCGCCTGCAGTTGT
>PKYX01000184.1 GCA_003132825.1 Acidobacteriaceae bacterium | reverse complement strand
GGAACCCGCGTCAATGCTGAAAGAATGTGCTTGACAAGCATTTATGAAAATAAGTACAACCGCCATGCACCGTTAACGTTAACGGAGCTTACCCATTTAACTAACCTGTTTTCAAGCTTGTCTGAATCTTGCAGTGGGAATGTTGGAGGAGTTACACATGAATGCTTTTTCGTCNNCTCGTGGTTGGCGCGTCGTTCGCGTTCGGCCAGGAGGCCACCGTCGTGGGAACCGTGACGGATCCGTCGGGATCGGTCGTCCCCAACGTCGCCATTACCATTACCAACACGGACACCGGTATCAGTCACAGCGTTATCAGCAACGACGCTGGCCAGTATGTCGCCCCCGATCTTCCGATCGGTCATTACAGTCTTAAGGCTGAAGCTTCCGGGTTCAAGGTCGCAGAGAAGACCGGTGTGATACTGAACGTCGGCGATCGCGCCCGCCTGGACTTTTCCTTGACCCTGGGCGCCACCAAAGAAACCATCACCGTTGAAGCGAATGCCGTCCGGGTGCAGTCGGACTCGGGCGAGGTGAGCGACGTCATCACGGGCAACCAGGTGACCCAGCTCTCCACCAACGGGCGCAGCATCTACACCCTGTTCGCCCTGACCCCAGGAGCATCGAGCATCCAGGGCGACTTCATCGTCCCGACCGCAGTCAGCGGCGACAGCAATGTGAGCATCAACGGCCAACGCGCTGGCCACAACCTTCAACTCATTGACGGCGGCGAAAACCTCGATCGCGGCGGCAGCAGCGGCAGCGTCATGCCCTCGCTCGACGCCATCGCCGAATTCCGCAACATGACCTCGAACTACAGCGCCGAGTACGGTCTCTCCTCGGCCGCAACCATCACTGAGGTTGTCAAGTCCGGAACCAAACAGTTCCATGCCTCGGCCTGGGAGTTCGATCGCAACGACGCGCTCGATGCCCGCAACTACTTCAACCCCGCACCTCAGTCCGTGCAAGAGTTGCGCTTCAATACCTACGGCTTCAACGTGGGCGGCCCGGTACAGTTCAAACACAGCGAGAATCCGAAGACCTTCTTCTTCTACAACATGGAATGGCGCAGCCTGGTAAACGGCGGTTCCACCCATCAAGTCGTTCCGGCGACCGGCACCTACGGCGGAGATTTGGGCGCCACCCTTATCAAGGTTCCGACGGCTGCCCAGCTGACGGCCTCGCAACTGGCGAGGTTCACCGCTGACGGCCTGGTTCCGGGATCACCCTTCCCGGGCAATACGATTCCGACCAACCTGCTAGACCCGAACGCGCAAGCGTTGCTGGCCGCGGGCATCTTCCCGGCCAACAACAGCACCAATGCTGCGGGACAACCGCAGTTTTCGGGCGGCGCCAATTCTCCCACGACCGTGCGGGAAGAGATTGCCCGCGTCGATCACACCTTCAGCGACAAGTTCTCGATCTTCGGTCACTGGATTTCCGAGCAAGTCTCGCAGGCCTACGGAACCACCCAGTGGAGCGGCGATAACGTCCCCACGATCGGCGATATTTTCGGAAATCCCTCCTATAGCGCCGTGGTGCATACCACCTACGTCATCAGTCCCACCCTGCTCAACGAGGTTGCGTTCAACTACAACGGCAACCGCATCCATATCATTCCGGACGGCATTGTCACCGCTCCCGCCGCCTTCACCTTCAACCGGCTGTTTACGGGACCGAACGTGGACACCCGCATTCCGTCGATTGATCTCAGTGGCAGCACGGGAACCGACTACACCGCCAACTGGACGCCTTGGAATAACAAGGCGGACGATTACCAGGTCCGCGATGACATTTCCTGGACCAAGGGCGCGCATCAGCTGAAGTTTGGCTTTAGCTGGGCGCTTTACCGCAAGGGGCAGGACGCCTTCGCCAACACCGAGGGTAACTTCGGCTTCAACGGCTTCTACACGGGCAATGACTTTGCCGACTTCCTGCTCGGCTACGCCCAAAATTATTCCGAGGATGCGGTGAAGATCACCGGTCAATGGAATAACGTCTCCTACGGCGCCTACATTCAGGACAACTGGCGCGCCACCCACCGGCTCACTCTGAACCTCGGATTGCGCTGGGACGGGGTGCCGCACACCTACGAGGCCAACCAACAGTCCTCGAACTTCTATCCCAACCTGTATAACCCAGCTGACGCCGCAACCTTCGACTCAGCCGGCCACATCTGCAGCGTCAACTCCAACCCGGCTTGCCCCGGTGGCCCCAGTCCGGGGTTAGGGTCAAGTCCGAATCCCATCTTGGCCGGCGTGCAGTTCTACGAGAACGGCATTGGCATCGGCGGCAAGAACGGGATTCCGGCCGGCTTGGTCAACAATCACTGGGCTGCTTTCGGCCCCCGCGTCGGATTCGCCTATGACCTGACCGGCCAAGGCAAAACCGTGATCCGCGGTGGATTTGGCACCATGTACGAGCGCATTCAGGGCAACGATATGTACAACGGCGCCACCAACCCGCCGGGCGACGTGAATCCAACGCTGAATAACGTTTCCCTCTCCAATCCGGGATTCAACATTCAGAATGGCAGCACGATCACCGCGGCGGCTCTGCCGGTTCTGGCTGCAGGAGTCACCGGTATCAACGCCAACAATTACAAACTGCCCGTAAGCTACCAATTCAGCGCTGGCGTCCAACAGGCACTGGGAGCGCGGTCTGTGCTCTCCCTGTCCTACGTTGGCAGCCAGGATCGCCATCAGAACGACTACGAGGAGATCAATCTGCCCAATCAAAGCCTGCTACCGGCTCTGGTTGCGGCGGGCGGAGCCGGCCTGAACCAGGATATGACCTATCTCGGTTACGGCGGCATCAAGCAGGCTGAGAACGAAGCCAACGCGCACTACAATTCGTTCCAGACCGATCTGCACGCCAATCTGAGGAGCGATCTGCAAGCCGAATTCGGGTATACCTACTCGAAGGCCATTGATGCCACCACTAGCAACGGGAGCGGCGGCGATCTCAACAACGCCACCAACCCCTATGTGGGGTGGAGATACGATGTCGGGCCGTCGCAGTTTGACCGCACGAACATCGCTTTCGTCAACTTCGTCTACCAGATCCCCTTCCTGAAGAACAGCGACAACCACCTCATGAAATCAGTCGTGGGTGGATGGGAAGTGTCGGGGATCGTCACCATGGAGTCGGGAGCGCCACTCAACCTAGGTGTGAGCGGCAACAACGTCGCAAGCGTTGTTCCCAATTCCGGGAACCGGCCGGACCTGACCGGGAGCATCGCCTATCCGAAAACCGCAGCCGAGTGGTTCAACCCGGCGGCTTTCTCAGCCCCGGCCCCTGGAACTTACGGGGATCTGGGCTTTGATGCCATTCGCGGTCCCGGTCGCGACGACTGGAACCTGTCGCTGTTCAAGAGCTTCGTCATCAGCGAAGCCCGCGGCAGCCGGTTCGAGTTCCGCGCAGAGAGCTTCAACACCTGGAACCATACGCAGTTCAAGGGTGACGCCAACAACGGCGGCATCGGAACCAACGTAGGATCCGGCAACTTTGGTGTTGTCAGTTCTGCCTTTGACCCCCGGGAGTTCCAACTTGGGGCGAAGCTGATTTTCTAGACCGATTCAAACTAGCAACTTGGCCCCGCTCACCTAGCNNGGTGTTCATCCGAGCCGGAAGTGGCTATGATGATCGGGCCGGACAAAGAGTTTGTGGCCCATTCGGTTCCCGATATTCTGGTTTTCCGTCTTTCTCGTTTTCCGTCTATGAAGAACCGGAAGTCAGGATGGCTGGCGGTCCTGCTGCTCGGAGCGGCAACCCTGGGCGCGCAAACCCCCAGCCCCGCGGACGCGCTGGCCCTCGAACAACGCGGAAAGCTTCCCGAGGCGGAGCAGGCTTGGCGACTGATCGTGCAGCAGAATCCCCGGGACGCCGGTGCTTTTGCCAGCCTGGGTCTGGTGTTATCCCAACAAGGAAACTACGCAGAGGCAGCCCCTGCCTATCGAGAAGCGCTCGAGCTCAGCCCCCATTTGCCGGGAATCCAGCTGAATCTGGGGCTGGCGGAATTCAAGCAGGGGCATTTTGCGGCCGCCATCGCGCCGCTCAGCGCTGCCCTGGCGGCCGATCCCGGCAGCCGGCAGGCGCGCGCGCTGCTCGGGCTCAGTTGCTACGGCGCCAAGCGATTTTCGGACGCGGTCAAATACTTGGAACCGATCGCCAAGCTCGACCCGAGCAACACGGAACTGCGTCAGGTGCTCGCGCAAAGCTGTCTGTGGACCAAGCAATACGCCTGCGCCACGGACGAGTTTCGCCAGATTCTGCAGCAGAATCCAGACTCCGCGGCAGCGCATATGCTGATTGGAGAGGCTCTCGACGGCATGGGCAAGACCGGGGATGCGATGGCGGAGTTTCAGGCGGCCGCCAGCGCTGCCCCGCGCGAGCCCAACGTGCATTTTGGTCTCGGATACCTGCACTGGAAACTGCACCAGGATGACGCCGCAATCGAAGAATTCGAGAAGGAACTGGCCATCAATCCCCGCAATTCCCAGGCGCTGGCCTATCGCGGAGATATCGAAATGAAGCGCAACCATCCCGAGAAAGCACTGGCCTCGCTCGAGCAGGCCGTCGAATTCAGCCCCGACCTTCGCGTCGCTCAGCTCGATATGGGCGCGGTTCTCGTCCAGTTGCAGCGCTACCCGGAAGCCATTCAGGCTCTCAGCCAGGCCGTGCGGCTCGATCCCACGCAGCCAGACGCCCATTTCCGCCTGGGGCGCCTGTATCAGACCACCGGCAACACCGTCGAAGCAAAAAAAGAGTTTGCCGAGGCCCGTAGGCTGTACCAGAAGGCCGACGACAGTCTCGCGCCCAAGCTGTCAAACGCTCCGCCTCCCCTCGAGTAGAGGCGGCTCTCAGGAGAACTCCGTGGCCCTCGATGATAGGTCTCGACGCGATTTCTTATCCCTGGCGGCGAGCGGCACCCTAACCGGGGCGGCGCTCGGCCGAGGAGCGCTCGGAACCGTGGCCGCTCCCCACCCGGGGACGACCCACGTCCAGGAGCTCGATGTGCGCGCCTTTGGGGCCCTGGGCGACGGCCAGACGCTCGATACCCAGGCCATCAACCAGGCGATTGCAACCGCGGCCGCGAATGGCGGCGGGGTGGTGCGATTCTATGCCGGAGTCTATTTGAGTCAATCGATTCATCTCGAGAGCCGGATCACGCTGTATCTGGATCAAGGCGCAACCCTGCTGGCCGCTGACCCCTCTCCGGAGGGCGGCTCGGCCGCGGGCTACGATCTGGCGGAGCCCAACCCCTGGGACCAGTACCAGGACTTTGGCCACAGCCACTGGCACAACAGCCTGATTTGGGGCGAGGACCTCGAAAATATCGCCATTCTCGGCCCCGGTCGGATCTGGGGCAAAGGTCTCAGCAAAGGCTACGGGCCGGGGCCGAAAGCCGAAACTCCCGGCGTCGGCAACAAGGCGATTAGCTTAAAGAACTGTCATCACGTCACCCTGCGCGACTTTTCCGTCCTTGAGGGCGGTCATTTCGCGATTCTCGCCACGGGAGTCGATGACCTGACCCTCGACAATCTCATCCTCGATACCAATCGCGACGGCATGGACATCGATTGCTGCCGCAATGTGCGAGTCTCCAATTGCAGCGTCAATTCTCCCTGGGATGACGGCATATGCCTGAAGAGTTCCTTCGGCCTCGGCTATGCGCGTGCGACCGAGATGGTGACCATCACCAACTGCTTCGTCACGGGGGGCTACCAACTGGGGACGCTGCTCGACGGGACCATGAAGCCGCTGCCCGATGCGCCGAGAACTGAGCGCACCGGAAGAATCAAGTTCGGCACCGAGTCGAACGGCGGCTTCAAAAACATCACCATCTCCAATTGCGTGTTCGACACCTGCCAGGGACTGGCCCTTGAAACCGTGGACGGGGCAGCGCTCGAGGATGTGACCATCACCAACATCACCATGCGGGGGATCACCAGCGCGCCGATTTTCCTCCGCCTGGGCAGCCGGATGCGAGGGCCTCAGGGCGTCCCGGTTGGAACCCTGCGCCGGGTTTTAATTAGCAATCTTGTCTCCTCGAATTCGCAATCGCGGCTAGCCTGCATGATCACGGGCATTCCCGGCCACCCGGTCGAGGACGTCAAGCTGAGCAACATCTATCTTCAGCACCAGGGCGGCGGCACCGAAGAGGATGCCGCGATTGCGCCGCCCGAAAAGGAAACGGCCTATCCCGAGCCCAACATGTTTGGCCCCCTGCCGGCGCACGGCTTTTTCATTCGCCATGCCAAGGGCATCGAAATGACCAATATCGAAGTCGAGTATTTGAAGGCAGACGCTCGTCCGGCATTGGCCCTCGACGACGTGCAGGAAGTGGATATTCTACGCCTCAAGGCCCGCCAAGCTGCCGGTCGGCCGATCTTCGCTTTGCACCGGGTCGACGATTTTCACGTCGATCTGAGCCGGCCTGTGCCGGACACTCATCTGGACCACGTGGATAAACAGAAGCTTTAAGCTACACCGAGGACAGCCCGGCATGGCCACGCACATCGGATTCATTGGGGGCGGAAATATCACGGATACCCATGTGCGGGCAGCCCGCGCCATTGCGGGCGTCGAGATCGCAGCCATCTATGGGGAGAACGCCGCGAGCGTCGAGCGACTTTGCCGCGACTACGGCGGGGTGCCGTATTCCGATTTCAGCCGGTTTCTGAGGCATACCCCGATGGATATGGTGGCAATCGGCAGCCCCTCGGCCCTGCACGCGGCGCAAGGAAGCGCAGCGGCGCGGCGCGGCCTGCATGTCCTCACCGAGAAGCCGATCGATACCAGCACCGCCCGTGCCGATCATTTTATTGCGGAGGCCGAGCGGGCCCGGGTCAAGATTGGAGTTTTTTTTCAGGATCGCTTTAAGCCCGACGCACGGCGGCTCAAGCACCTGCTCGAATCCGGCCAACTGGGAAAGCCGATCCTGGTCGACGCGCGGGTCAAGTGGTATCGCCCGCCCGAGTACTACCGACAATCCCGCTGGCGCGGAAAGTTGATGCTCGACGGCGGCGGGGCGCTCATGAATCAAGGCATTCACACCGTCGACCTTCTCCTGTGGCTCCTGGGCGACATCGTGGCGGTCCAGTCCGAGAGCAGAACCGCCGTGCATGACATCGAGTCCGAGGATAGTCTCACTGCCTTGCTGGAGTTTGCGAGCGGGGTCATGGGAGTTCTGGTGGCGACCACCTCGACCTACCCCGGCTATCCCCGGCGTTTGGAACTCTCAGGTACCGAAGGTACGGTGATCTTCGAGCACGACCGAATTATTCAGGCCGACCTTCGCCGGCCGCAGCCCGGCCTGGTCAACCCCGAGGAAGGGGATCAGAACGCCAGCGCCAGTTCGGCTGTGGTCAGCGATATTCGGGGCCACCAGGCCGCGCTTGAGGACTTTATTGGCGCGATTGCGACCGGCTCGCGCCCGGTTTGCGACGGCCGCGAGGGCCGCCGCAGTCTGGCCGTGGTGGAAGCGATTTACCAGGCGGCGCGAACCAGACAGCGGGTCATGCTCGGCTGAGGTTCGGGTACGGCCTCGCGGAAAGTTGTCGAGCGCCTCGACCGAGCTCGGCGCCCTTCGCCACTCACGACGACAGCGAGACCGCTTGCTCGAGAAGGGCGGCCGCATACTCGTCCAGGTAGACCGTGGTGTTGGGGTGAGTTCTTAGAATCGAAGCCGGCGCCAGCGGACTGATATCGCCCTCGAAGCATTGCTTCACCGCCTTGGCTTTGCGCGCGTCGGTGGCGATGCAGACAATTTCCTTCGCCTTCAGGATCTCGTGCACCGTCATCGAGATCGCCTGGCGGGGCACGGCCTCGAGGGTCGAGAACCATCCTTCCCGAAGCTGCTGCCGGCGGCTGGCTTCATCGAGGGTGACCACGATGTAGGGTGCCTCGGTCCTGAAATCGGCGGGAGGATCATTGAACGCGAGGTGGCCGTTCTCTCCTAGGCCGACAAAGGCCAGATCGACAGGCGCGGCCAACAAGGCCGCTCCTACGGTTCCGATCACCTCGGCTGGATCCTTTTCTCCATTCAACAAGTGGTATTCGATGATCCCTGTCTTCTGAATCAGACGCTCCTGAAGATATCGACAAAAGCTCGCGGGATCGGTCGGCGCCAAGCCAATGTACTCGTCGAGATGAAACAGCTCAACCTGGTCCCAGGAGACTCCCGGAACCGTGGTGAGGGCCTCGAGACACTCGAACTGGGAAGAGCCGGTCGCGGCAATGATTCGCGCCTTGCCCCGCTGGCGAATCGCACTGCGGATGGCCACCGCCGCTTGCTCGGCAGCCGCCCTGCCCAGGCTGCGTTTGTCTCGGTAGACCTTCATCATCATGGTTGACCGGAACCGGATTCCTCGTCAGCGATAGGCTACCACGATGGAACGGGCTCGCATCGCGTACGCCGTCCGGGGCCGCCAGCCTCGCGTCAAGGTGCAACGATGCCAGTCCAATCATGGTATGCGCCGGACCGAGAGCTACCGGAGAAGAGTGTTGGTTGCCCCCCAGGGATTCGAACCCCGATAAGCAGATCCAGAATCTGCTGTCCTACCATTGAACGAGGGGGCAGTGATGGATTGGACGACGGGCGCATCCGTCGCTTTGATTTTATGATTCTATGGGCTATGCGAACCGCGGTCAATAAGAGCGGAGGGGCTCGACTCAGAGTCGGTCGAGCGAGCGAATTGAGCGGACAGCCAAGCTTCGCGGGCGCTAGAATCGCTCCATCCCTGCCCGCGCAAAGGAGCCGCCATGGTGACCGCCCTCGGCAATGTCGACCGTAGGAGCGCCGACTCCGCGGAAATTGCGTGCCGCCGGCTCGAGGCGGAGGCGTGCGCGCTCATTGCGGTCGATGTGCAGGAAAAGCTTTTGCCTCCCATCTTCCAAAAAGAACAGCTGATCAAAAACTCGACGCTGCTGGTCCGGGTGGCTGGCATCCTGAAGATGCCGGTGGTGGTGACGACGCAGTATGCCAAGGGCCTGGGCGGCACCGTGGCCGAAATCGCTTCCCTGCTGCCGGAGACAACCGCCATCGACAAGCAGGCGTTCTCCTGCTTTGGCAGCGAGGCGTTTTGCTCCCTGCTGAAGCGCTTGCCCGGCCACCGCACCACGCTCCTGCTGTGCGGCATGGAAAGCCACATCTGCGTAATGCAGACCACCCTGGCGGCGCTGCGCGAAGGCTATCTGGTGCATGTCGCGTCGGATGCGGTAAGCTCGCGCACGGAATGGAATTGGAAGATCGGCCTGGAAAGAATGCGCGCCGCGGGTGCGGTGATTTCTTCCACCGAAATGATGATCTACGAGCTGCTGCGTTCATCGTCATCCCCGGCGTTCAAGGAGATGCTGCCGCATCTGAAGGGATAGAGGCGGGCTGCGCCCGGCGGACAGCCGAGGGCGGCTGTCTCCACACAAGTGCCTTCGCTTCAAGATGAGCCATTGGGGGGTACCTGAGAAGCGCCAATCTTTCTAGCCTGCCGCGGGCTCCTTTGCTTTTACCCGGACTACTGTAATCTTGGCAAAGCCCTCTTCGAACGCGGGCGGCTTCAGCTTGGCAGCCATGCGGCGCATCACGTCTT
>PKYX01000165.1 GCA_003132825.1 Acidobacteriaceae bacterium | reverse complement strand
CTGGGCGATCGTCCGGTAAGCGAAATGTCCTCCGGCGAGGCCAAGCGAGTGCTGATTGCGCGCGCCTTGGTGCACCGGCCGCGGGCGCTTCTGTTTGACGAGCCCAGCAATTCACTGGACCTGTTGGCTCGCCGAAGCCTGCGGCAAACCATGAGCCGGCTCGCCAACTCGGGAATCGGCACGATTCTGGTGACGCACGATCTGGCCGACATCATTCCGGAAATCGAGCGCGTGGTTCTGATGTCGGGCGGAGGCATTGTGGCGGATGGGCGCAAGCATGAGATTCTCGAGCCCCAGCGCTTGTCGCAGGTGTTCGGGCTGGAAGTGGAATTGGCGCGGCGCGACGGCTACTACCATTTGTGGTAAGCGCGGCTCGCACCATCAGAAATCTCCATCCGCCGGCAACGGAAGGCGGATTCAGGGGCCTAGGCGGGTTGGGGTTGTTCCTCGGTCAGGGCCGCCTCCTCGGTGGCTTTGGTCGGGCTCTTGAAATCCCGCAGGGAAAGCTCGAGGCCACCGAAATCGGGATGGGGATTGTGCTCGAGGGTGAAGGCGATATCCAGCGTGTCTCCGGGGAGGACGGTCTCGGTCTGCCAGCGCTCGGCCATGCGCCAGCCCATGGCGTTGTACACCACCGAATTCCGCCAGCCCTCGTCGCGGCGCCCGAAGGCGGCCGCATCGGGATGACAGCGCGGCGTCACCAGACGAGCGATTTCATTCGGCGAATCCTCCGCTTCCCGGCCAGCGAGCGATGCGGAAGCCAACCTGAGCTTCAGGTGCTTTTCCTTCAGCACCCGCGCCGGAGCTAACAACCGGACTCGGCGCGCGGCAAAGACGGGCTCGGGATTGCCCACTCCGAAGGGTTGCAGGCGTTGCACCAACTGGAACAACCGGGGTGCTACCTGATCGAGGGCAAGCTCCGCGTCAAACTGGAGAACCGGGACGAAATCGGCCAGGGTGAGACGGGCGCGGGCGTATTCTTCGAGACGGGCGCGCAGTTCGGGCAGGCGCGCCGAGGGCAAAGAGAAGCCGACCGCGTGCGAGTGTCCGCCGTAACGCGTGAATAGCCCTTGGCAGGATTCGAGCGCATTCAAAAGATGAAACGGCCGGATGGAACGACCGGAGCCGTGGGCTTCCTCGCCATCGCGGGAAATGACGAGCGCCGGGCGACAGTAGCGCTCGACGACCCGGGTGGCGGTGATGCCGATGACGCCGCGATGCCAACCGTCACCGTCGATCACCATGCAGAAGGCATCCCGCAGCGCCGGATCTTCCTCGATGCGGGCGGCGATGGCTTCGAGGATGCGGCCTTCTTCCTGCTGACGATCGGCGTTCAGCCGGTCCAGACGGCCGGCGAGCTCGCGGGCACGGATGGGGTCCTTCACGCTGAATAGCTCGATCACATCCTGCGCCACGTCCATGCGACCGGCGGCGTTGATGCGCGGGGCAATGCGAAACGCGACTTCGCCCGAGGTCAGCGGACGGCCACCGACCTGCGCCACCTCGAGCAACGCTTTCAGTCCGGGATTGACGGTCGAGCGCAGACCCTCCAAGCCGAGCTTGGCGAAGACGCGGTTCTCCCCGCTGAGCGGCACCGAATCGGCGATGGTGGCGATGGCCACGATTTTCATGAACGACATCAGTAGGCGGGTCCGCTCCCCTGCCGGGCGCCGGCGCTCGATTAATGCTTGCGCCAGTTTGAAGGCAACGCCGGCGCCGCAGAGCAGCTTGCAGGGATAATCGCAGCCCGCTTGATTGGGATTCACCACCGCCAGGGCTCGGGGGACGCCGTCCGGGCCCGGCAAGTGGTGGTCGGTCACGATCAGGTCGATGCCCAGGCGTCGTGCGGTTTCGGCGGGAGCGAAGGCGCGAATGCCCATATCCACGCTGATGATGAGCCGAATGCCGCCTGCCGCAGCCCGCTCGATCACATCATCGCGCATGTCATAGCCGTCGCGAATGCGATGCGGGACGTGGAACTGGGCGCTGCCGCCGCACAGCTCGATGGCGGTTTTCAGGATCACGATAGCGGTGGTGCCGTCGACGTCGTAGTCGCCATAGATGAGGATGGGCTCATGGCCCTCGATGGCCGCCTCCAGCCGCTCGACCGCAGTTTTCATTCCGGTCATGAGGTAAGGCGAATGCAGATGGGCGATCGAGGGCGCAAGGAAACCCGCAGCGGCTTCGGCATTGGTGACACCGCGGGCGACCAGAAGGCGCGCCAGAGTGAAGGCGTCGCGGGAATCGATGGCCTCGAGCGAGCCCATCTGGAACAGGGAGCCTTCGCGCAGCGCCGCGGCCAGCAACTCAACCTCGGCGGGATCAGCGGTTCGCAAGCTCCAAGGCACGGCTAACTTTCGTCGTCCTGATCGGGTTCGTCAATGGGGATGCCGGCGAAATCCTCGGCCATCTCGAGTACCCTCTGGTAGCGGTCGTACCATTCGGTCGAGGCTTCGTAGACCATCATGATGCCCTGGTGGGCAAAGCCGAGCTGCACGAAACCGGTCTTGCCCAAATAGGTGCGCAACCAGCGAGCCTCTTCGAGATCCTCGTCGTTGGCGAACTCGGCGTTGGCCAGGCGTTGCAGCAGGTCATCGAGGTCTTCGCGGCGCAGCGTCCAGGAGTCCATGGTAAGGAAAGGCGAACTGGCGGCCTTGGCCAGCTCGACGAAATCCTTCCAACTCTCGGGGTTGTCTTCCGATTTCCACATCACACTTTGCACTTCTTCGTAGTCCACGTAGCCGTTGAAACGGCGCATGCCGTGACCTTCGATGAAGGCAATCATGTCGTCCTTCAGACCGGTGAGATCATCCGCCATGAGAGACATAGAAGGCTCTGATTTTGCATTGTATGACTTTTGCGATTTGGCTACTAGCTCCGAAGTTCTGCTGCTTCGGTCTTGGCTCAACAGTGTTGGGGAGTGCTGCGTCCTGGCGGGCGATGGTATGCCTTGGCGATAGTCGCTTGACGCGTTCGAGCGGCGGTCCTAGGGGAAGAAGCGGAGCCCGATCNNGCGGCGAAGAACGCGCCGCCTTTCCGCCTGCAGTCCTGTGCTACACTACCTGTTTCGCACAGGACATCTGACCCGCACCATGCTTCTCTCGAAAGAATACGTGGGCTATCTGGCCCGCGAACTCACCAAGAAAATGATCAGCGGCGAGCTCATTGCCACCAAGTCCGTGGCTCTGGTCACCGAGAAGGTGCATGCCGCCATGCTCGAGGAGCTTTCGCTCGAAGACCGCATCAATGACGAGGTGCGAGTTATCCTCGAAGCGTACTCGGATGAGATGCGGCGCACCGGCGCCGACTACCAGGAAATGTTCCGCAAGGTAAAAAGCGAACTGGTGCGCAAGTATAAGGCGGTGTTGTGAGACTGAGCCGGGACAAAATCAATAAAGTTGCGCACGTGGTTACCGACGCGCTGGCTGAGAATGAGGCAGTAGAGTTTGTCGAAGACCGCAACACCATCCGGCTGGAAGTACGAAAAGTCCTGGAAGAGCTGCTCAACCGGGAAGAAAAAATCGACCAGCTGGCGCGCCAGAAAATTGAGAGCCAGAAGCGCACCATCCTCGAAGGCAGCCAGGAGTGGGATATCCTCTACCGCAAGTACTACAACGAGGAAGTGAAGAAACTAGGCATGTAGCTGGTCGCCCGGTCCTCGAGGTTTCCCCATGCCAGGCCGTGCCGAAATCACCGCCCTCGTCAAACAAGCGGCCCACGCTGCGGGATTTGATCTTGCCGGTATCGCCAGAGTCGAGGACTTTCCCGAGCTCGACTATTTTCCGAAATGGATTGCCGGCGGGCATGCCGGCGACATGAAGTATCTGGAGGCGCGCGATCAGGCGGGCCGGCTCAAGCGGGCCTCGCTGCGGTCGGCCGTGCCCTGGGCACGCAGCGTCATGGTGTGCGCCATCAATTACAACACCGCGCAACCTTACTCGACGGGCGCACGCGATTCTGATCGCGGATGGATTTCCCGCTACGCCTGGGGCCGGGAAGACTATCACGACGCCGTGCTGCGCCGGCTGAAGCTGGTTGAGCAACGGCTGCGGGCAGCGACCGAGCATCCAGGGCAGGACGCGCCATCGGCCGGCGAGCCGGCGACCCTGGAGACCCGCTGTTATGTGGATACTGGGCCGCTGGTCGAACGCGTCTATGCGAAATATGCGGGCGTCGGATGGATCGGGAAGAACACCTGCATTCTGAACCAGAAGGCCGGGTCCTGGCTGTTCCTAGGCGTGATTCTGAGTTCGTTCGACCTCGAGGCCGATGAGCCCGCTNNCCCTATCAGCTCGATTCGAACCGCTGCATCTCGTATCTGACCATCGAAAAACGAGGCGCGATTCCCGAGAGTTTGCGCGAGGGTATGGGACGGAACGTTTTCGGATGCGACATTTGCCAGGATGTTTGCCCCTGGAACCGCAAGGCTCCGCTCACCGCCCAGCCGGAATTTCAGCCCCGGGAAGGGTTGGTCAATCCGGCTCTGGCCTGGCTGGCGGAAATCACTGCGGAAGAGTTTCGCGAGAAGTTCCGGGGCTCTCCCCTGCGCCGCGCCAAGCGCGGCGGGCTGCGGCGCAATGCTGTCATCGCCATGGGGAACAGCGGAGACCGACGCTTTGTGCCCATGTTAGAGAAGCTGCAGGCCGACGAGGATACGGTGGTCGCGGAAAGCGCGAACCACGCGCTCGGCCAACTGGTCCGATCCTAGTTCGGCGGCGTGCTAGCATCACAGTTTGGGTTCGGGTGCCACGATGTTCGGTTTGCACTCCCGCTGGCAATATCTTCTGGCTATCCTTCTGTTCTGTGGCTCGAGTGCTTGGGCGCGCGACTCCGGACCGCAATGGATTCGCATCAGTTCGGCGCATTTTACCCTGCTCACCGATGCCGGCGAAAAAAGTGGAACCGAGGCCATTCTGCGCCTCGAGCAAATGCGAGCCGCGTTCGGTCAACTGCTGATGAGAACGCGGCTCACCATGCCGGAGCCGCTCGATGTGATCGCGTTCCGCACGCCCGCGGAGTTCTCTCCGGCGGCCCCCATCGTCGGCGGACAAGCGATTTCGACCTCGGGGTTTTTCCTGCCCGGGGAAGACCGCAACTACATTGTGCTGGAGCTGTCCGACAGCGAAAGCTGGCAGGCGGTATCCCGCCAGTGGGCGCTGCTGTGGCTGAACTACAACTATCCGCCCACCCCAGCCTGGTTCGATGAGGGCTTTGCCGAGTATTTCTCGAGCCTTCGCCTGGACAACCAACAGGAGCAGATCGGGAGCGACCCAGCTTCGTTGGTCGATTTGTTGAACACCCAGCCCTGGTTGCCGCTGGCGCAACTCTTCAACCTACGTCGGGATCGAATGAAGCAAGAAGGAATGCAGCCGGCTGTGTTCCAGGCGGAGTCATGGATGGTGGTGCACTATTTGCTCGACCAGGACCAGTTGCCGGCCACGGGAAGCTATTTTGGCCTGGCGGAAAATGACAAGCTGCCGGTCGAGCAGGCCATCCAGCAGGCCTATGGGTTGAGTGCGGTGCAGCTCGAGCAGGCGATGAAGAGCTACTTCCGCTCGGTCGCTCCTCGGCTCGATGCGCGGGGCGGGACCAGCCCCCCNNACCTCGGCGAGTCCGGATCCGGTCCATCGGTCCGGGGCGCCGGTTGGTCCCGATGACATCGGTTCGAGCCTCCTCGAGGTTCCGCTGGCCGAGGCCCAGGCTTTGGTGGCAGAGATGATGGTCCGCATCCCGGAGCGTCGCGCCGCCGCCATAAAAGACTTGGAGAGCCTGGCTGAGCAGCCGAAAACCGAGAACTCGATCGAGCATCGAGCGCTGGCTTGGGTACACCTCGAAAGCCACGAATATGACCAGGCCGCGGAAGAACTCGAAAACTCCATCGATCTCAACCACAATGATGTTTGGGCTCGTTACTACATGGCTCTAGTGAAATTTGATCAGCCTCATTCCGGCCCAGACGCTCGGCCGGGCTTGGCCAACATCATGCAGAATCTGCGGGCCGTGCTCGACTGGAATCCCGATTTTGCCGAGGCTTACAACCGGCTCGCCATGGCACAGTTGGAGGGCGGGGGCGTTCATGCCGCCTTCGACAGCATGAGCTACGCCACCCGACTCAATCCCCGGAACCAAACTTACCGGTTGAACCTGGCGCATATCTATCTGGCGGGAAAGCAATGGAATGAGGCCAGCGCGCTTCTTGGCCAGCTCAAAGACAGCCGAGATGCGCAAATCGCGGCCACGGCACGGCAAGATCTCGAGGACCTACCCACGCTGAAGAAATACGGGCTACGGCCCGAGCGCCAGACCGCAGCCACGCCGCCCCCCAAGCCAGCCAGCAGCCCGGCCGAGGACGAGGAATCGGCGAGCGAGGAGGAGCGCGCCCCTGCGCCCGCCGAAGCCGCACCGGACCGGCGCAAAGTCCAATTCCTGCGGGGAAAACTGATTAGCGTCGATTGCTCGCACGCGCCGGTCGCAGTGTTGCGGGTGGCGGCGGGGGCACGGACCGTGAAACTGCGGACCGACAACTACAAGACCCTGCTGCTGGTTGGAGACGACCAGTTTTCCTGCGATTGGCAGGGCATTTCGGTGCTGGTCAACTACAAGGCCGGGGGAAAGACCGACGGGGACCTGGTGTCGCTCGAGCTACGATAGAGCTCGGGAGACCACATCGCCTCCGACTGGTCCCAGATCTTCCGATTGCTGCTCGGGAGGAAACGGTGGATCGAGCCGCGGTCGAGCGAGAGCGGTCCCGGCCACAAATAGCCAACCCTCCCGGGGGAAGCCGAGAGGGCTGGCTTTAGTCCAAGACACGCAGGGCCTTCTATGCGCGAACCACGTTGGCTGCCTGGAATCCTTTCGGCCCCTTCAGCAGGTCAAACTCCACCGTTTCGCCCTCGTTCAGCGTGCGATATCCGTTTTCCTGGATGGCGGAGAAATGGACAAAGACATCCTCGCCGGTGGAGCGCTGGATAAAACCATAGCCCTTAGCGCCGTTGAACCACTTGACTGTTCCCTTCTCTCTCACAAAAAACTCCTTTCGACTCTGCTCTGTGATTTAAACTTCCGGCCCTCCGTGAAGCGCGTGCTTCGAATTACCCCCCTCAGAGAACGCGGAAGCACAACCGGTCAAAGATTGGTCGGCTGCGGACCCATGGCAAACATGAAAGGCTCCTGAGTTCCGCGCCGCTTGAGGAAACTGCGGCGCGAAACTCCGGAGCCGGTCACGATCGCGCGGGTTTGAACTTCTGGACACGAAACATCAACCCGAAACTGCTGAACATCTTGCTGGTAGGAGACCAGCGAGCCACAGATAATATTGATGGAAACGTTTTCAAGCAAGAGAAAGTTAGGCAATCCAGCGCTTTCCCGCTGCCGGCGCCACATCAGCCATCCTCGCAGGCGGCAACGCGCCGGCATTTGCGGCTGGCGAGCAGGGCAGGCGACCGAGCGCAACTCTTTGATAAGATGGGGCAAACAGACCGTGCCGGAGCCCTTGCCATCGCCGTCCTCCGCTCCCGCTTCCCCGGCCGCCAGCTTGCGTCCGGGCGTTGACCAACCTTCTTCCGGGCTGGTGGTCTCGACCGTGAAGTACTTGCTGCGTACCGAGGTGCACACCTTCGCATTCTCGGTGGCCGCCAACGCGATTCTCTCTTTCTTTCCTTTCGTGCTGTTGCTGATGACGCTGATCCGCCGCGTCTTTCACTCTCGGGTGATGTACGAGGTCGTGGTCGAACTGCTGCGCGACTATCTGCCGGCGGGCCAGGAGTTCCTCATCCGCAATCTCAACGCCCTGGTCGAAGCCCGCCAGCGGGCGCAGATCGCCTCTCTGCTCATCCTGCTGGTGACTTCGACCGGAGTCTTCATGCCGCTCGAAGTGGCGCTGAACCGTATCTGGGGTTTCCCCAAGAACCGCTCCTACCTCGGCAATCAGCTGGTCTCCCTTGGCCTGGCGCTGGCCTCGGGCGTGCTCGCTCTGCTCTCGATCGCATTGACCGCGGAGAACGAATCTCTGATGGAATCGCTATTGCGCGGGCACACTATTTTCGTGATTCACCTGGTCGGCGTCGGGGTAATGAAGCTCTCCGCCATCGGCGCGAGCATTGCCATCTTCTTCCTGATCTACTGGCTGCTGCCGAACGGCAAAGTGCCCGCCAGGGCAGTGCTGCCGACGGCCGTCGTTATGGGCTTGTTGTCCGAGGCGCTGAAGTATTGCTACATCCTGGCGCTTCCCCGGCTCAATTTTCAGGAAGTGTATGGACCGTTTGCCCTATCGGTCAGCCTGATGTTCTGGGCTTTCCTTTCAGGGCTGCTCCTGCTGACGGGAGCAAATTTGTCGGCGCTGCAGCACGCCCGCAGACGGGTTGCCGGTTAGCCTGGGGGCCAAGCTGCTATGCGCCCGATGGGATGGGCTTCTCGAGAACCTGCCTGGGGCTGGAGCTGGCGATCGAGGCCGGCTAGTCTGCCTTGGCCAGGTGCACGCAGGCCAGAATCTCGGCCTCGCTCAGGGTATGGTCGGCGGCCTTGGCGCTGCGGTAGACCCGCTCTACGATATCTTCCGACGCCGCGATGCCACGCCGCTCCAACCAGAACAGCACGTTCGACTTTCCGCTCATCGGCCCGATGTCGATCGACTGTTCGAGACCAAACAATTGCGCGGGAACGCCGGAATACACCGCGTCGGCCAATTCGAGGTCATTCTTCTTGTAGGCCTTGATGACGGCAGCCGCGTGCACTCCGGTGGCGGTGCGGAATGCATCCTCCCCGACCACCGGATAATTGGGCGGAATCGTCACCCCGGTCGCGCTCGACACCGCCTGGCAATACTCTTTCAGTCGGGTGAGATCCTGATCCGCCCAGGCGGGAATCCCCGCCAGCTTCAGGTTGACCAGCATCTGATCCATCTGGGTGTTGCCCACGCGCTCCCCGACGCCGAGGGCACAGGCATGCACGCATTGTGCGCCGGCCAGCAGCGCTGCCAGGGAGTTGGCAATCGCCAGACCGCGGTCGCTGTGTCCGTGCCAGTCCACGCGCACCTTTTCTCCCGACGGCTTCACCACTTCCTCCAGCACAAATCGCACCAGGGCAAATGCGCCGAGGGGAGTGGCATGCCCGGCGGTGTCGCAGACCACGATGGCGCGTGCCCCACAGCGGATCGCGGTGGAGTAAAGCCGCTTCACCATGCCCGGGTCGCAGCGCGATGTGTCTTCGGTGACGTACATCACCTCGAGTCCGAGCGAGAGGGCATAGTGCAACGCCTGCTCGGTGGTGGCCAACAGAAAGTCGTCGGTCCAGCCCTCGGTGTACCGGCGGATGGGACTCGATCCGATAAAAGTGGCGGCCGCTATGTTGAGTCCGGTGCGTTGCACGATCTCTGCAATCGGACGAATGTCGGCCTCGTGGGTTCGCGCCGCACAGTTGGCGCGAATCCTCATCTTGTTTTCGACGATCTCCCGCGCCAGCGCTTCCACGTGCTCGACCGCGCGCGGACCAGCGCCGGGAAGGCCGATGTTCACGGTGTCAATGCCGAGCGATTCCA
>PKYX01000321.1 GCA_003132825.1 Acidobacteriaceae bacterium | reverse complement strand
CTTGAATTCGAAGTGAAGCCTGAGAATAAGGAAGAGTTTGTGAAGAAAGTTGAGAACGAAGTGCTGCCCATTCTCAGAAAGCAAGGCGGATTCCTGGTTGTGGTTTGGACTTGCCGGAAGAAATTAGAGTTCGAGCACGGCCGCCACGGACTCTCCGCTGTCATAGTTGCGCAGCCGGAACCCCAGCCGCTTGGATAAGATTTGCATTCCCTGGTTGTCGAGCNNGCATCCGAAACCAGAACTGCCACTTCCGCCTCATTGCGGGCGCGCGTCTTGTTCAGCCGGCCTACTCCCACGATGCGCGGAGTTCCGCTGTGCAGGTAGTGGTGCTCCGCCACTAGCACCATCTCGCGATCGTAGTCGCTGAAGCAAATGCGGAGTAATCGCTCGTGGGCGATGCGTGCGCTCAGGCTCATCGACGCGAAATATCGCAGATATACCGTGCGGTCGGAAAGACTGCGGTGGAACTCCGCCATCAGGGGCTCATCTTCCGGACGAATGGGCCGGATGGTCACTTCGCGGCCGTCTTTCATCGTCCACTTCGAAACGTACTGGATGGGATAGGGGCGAATCGCGGACTTCGGTACGTCTTTCTGTTTGGCCAGGTCGTGCAACACGACCCGCGCGTCCAGCGCCAGCATACGTTCCGGTGATGCAATGAGAGGGTTAATATCGATTTCCGCAATCGACGATTGTTCGATCACCAGTTGACTGAAGCGAACCAGCAAGCTCTCGAGTGCCGCCAGGTCCACGGGCTTGCGTCCGCGAACACCTTTGAGGGCCTTGAAGATCTGCGTTTGTTCCATCAGGCGTTCCGCCAGCGTGCGGTTCAGCGGCGGCAGGCCGAGCGCACGGTCTTTATAGACTTCCACTAACTGGCCGCCGGAACCAAACAGCAGCACCGGCCCGAACTGCGGATCGACGCTGCTGCCGAGAATCAGCTCATAGCCGTCCAGCTTCACCATGGGCTGCACGGTGACTCCGCCGAAGTGGTTCGCACCGGCTTTTTCCGTAACCGCGGAGCGAATGAACTCATAGGCCTCGCGAACCGCGCTCTCGTCCCGCAGATTCAGTTTGACTCCTCCGACATCCGTCTTATGGGTGATGGTGTCAGAGAAGATTTTAAGCACGACCGGGAAGCCGATCTCTGCGGCTTGTTTTACCGCTTCGTCCTCACTGCGCGCAATTCTGGTTTCAACCGTCGGAATGCCGTATAGGGAAAGAACTTGCTTGGACTCGAATTCATTGAGGAGCAAACGTCCGCTCTGGCGCGTGTCGTGGAGGATGCGCTCGACACCGGCTCGCGCGGAATTGTCGAGTTCCGATCCTTCGGACGGGCTGGGAGTCTGATACAGGCTGCGCAGATTTTCCGTGTAACGCCACATGTAGGTAAAAGCCCTGGCCGCGGTGTCCGGAAAAGGAAAGGTAGGAACACCCCCGTTGTTGAGAACAGCCTCGCCGGCGGCAATGCTGGTTCCACCCATCCAGCTCGCAAGCAGAGGCTTGCCGGATGAATTGGCATAGGGCTTCAGGCGTTCCGCGATCTCGGTGGGGTTCGTCATGCCCTGCGGCGCAAGGACAACCAGCAGGCCGTCACTGTTGGGATCCTGAGCCGCTATTTCAATTGCCTTCGCATAACGATCGGAATCGGCATCGCCGAGGACATCGACGGGATTGCCATGACTCCAGTGCTCTGGGAGAAATTCATCCAACTTCTGCAAGGTTGTTTCTGAAAGCTTGGCAAGTTCCCCTCCGTTCGCCACCAGCGCGTCCGTGGCGAGTACCCCCGGACCTCCGGCATTGGTCAAAATGGTGAGCCTGGGGCCCTTCGGCCTGGGTTGCTTGCCCAGCACTTCTGCCATATAGAAGAGGTCGGCGATATTCTGGACCCGCAACACGCCGCAGCGGCGAAAGGCAGCATCCAGAACTTCGTCGCTCCCCGTGAGCGCGCCGGTATGAGAAGCCGCGGCCTTCGATGCGGCTTCCGATCTGCCCGCTTTGATGACGATGATCGGCTTGGTTAGCGCTACTTCCCGGGCTGCCGATAAGAACGACCGAGCATCGCCGACCGATTCCATGTAGAGAAGAATGCTTTTGGTATGCGGGTCATCGCCGAAGTGATAAATCAGATCGCCCCAGCCCACATCCAGCATCGAACCAGTGGAAACAATGGCGCTAAATCCGACTTCTTCTCGATGGCTCCAATCTAAAATAGCGGTCAGCAGCGCCCCGCTTTGGCTGAGGAACGCCACGCTGCCGGCCTTGGGCGCATCTTTCGCAAAGGTGGCGTTCAGGCCGATGACCGGATTCATGACGCCCAGGCAATTGGGGCCAATCAGCCGCATGGAACTATGGCAGAGCCGCTCCCAAATCTGTTGCTCCAACGCGGCGCCGGCTGCGCCGCGCTCCTTGAATCCCGCGGAAATAACCACGGCTGATTTCGCTTTAGCGGCGACACACTCTCCGATGAGGCCAGGAATGGTGATGGCCGGGGTCGCCAGCACCACCAGATCCACGGCTTCCGGAACTTCGCCAATGCTTTTGTAGGCCTTGGCTCCCAACACTTCCGAGCGCTGCGGATTGACGGGATACACTCTTCCATGAAAGGCGGGGTCCAAGAGATTTTGCAGCACGGTGCGGCCCACGGCGCCGAGGCGGTCCGTCGCGCCGATTACCGCCACGGTCTCAGGAGTGAACAGCGCCTCTAAGCTTTGTTTCTCCATATGTCTCTCTGGATGATCGCGCGTTATCAACTCTCGTACTAGCTCAGCGGAGGTAACTTCCGTTGAGATCATAGGCGACTCCCGTCCAAAACCGGAACTTAGTCAGTCAACTCGCCAAGGGCTATCCCCGAACCGTGAGCACAGGGCAACTTGCTTGCGCCACGATTTGCTGCGCGATGGTATGCGAGAAATGGGTGCCTGCTCCCGGACCCCAAACTGGAGCGCGCACGCCGAGTAGGATCAAGTCTACTCCGTGCCGTCTGGCAAATCCCAGGATCTGCTCCGGCGCCGCCCCAAATTCCACGAGGTACTCCGGCTGAAACGGGAAGTCGGGACCGGGTGGAACGAGTTTCTCCATCCGGCGGACTAGGAAAGCCGCGTCCGAAACAAGGTTGACGGTTCCCGCAGCAGGCTCCCTCAAAACGTGCAACAGGGAAAGATGGGCCTGATGTTCTTGCGCTAGCGAGATGGCGTAAGGCACGGCCGCCAAAGACTCGTCGCTGAAATCGGTAGCCAAAAGAATCCGGTTGAATGCAGCGACACGCTTCTCTCCCCGCGCGACATGCGGCCCTACCGTCAACACCTGGCAGGAACAATGCCGAAAGATCTTTTCGGCCACAGAGCCCATGAGCAGCTTGGGCAAGCCGGTGCGTCCATGGGTGCCCAACACGAGCAGATCGATATTGTGATCATGAATAAGGCGAAACAGAACGTCCGAGATATCGCCGACCGGAGATAGTACTTCGTGTGGCACGCCCCGAAGGTGCGTTTCAAGGCACGCGAAATCAATCTGCTCCCGCTCTTCGTGTTGCTCCACCAAAGCCGGCCAGGTTTCCGGTGTGGCAAAAAGATACGCCTCCGTGGACAACACGTGCGCGGCGTACAACTTCACTCCGTACTGGTGCGCAACCGCCAAAGCATAGGGCAGTGCGGCATTCGAATAACTTGAAAAGTCGGTAGCAAACAATACGTTTCTTACGGTGACCTGCGGGGCTGTTTCTAGGGCTTTCATGACCGCCTCCATCCCACTCGCTGCACGTTAAAAACACTTAATGCCGAATTACGCCATTGTGCCCACCCCGACCCGCGGTTCAAATTCCTGCGCTGTGGCCAAGGCGCGCGCTACCAGGCATAGGCTCTTCGCCTTTTCAAGCAAATCTGACGCCTGCGTCTGCGCTTGCTCATCAGAGATCGTGAGCCTGGGACGAATTACGATTCTGGTGAAACCATAACCGGTCTGCGTTTTGTCGACCGTACCCTCGACCTCCACCTCGAGATCGGTGTATTCAAATTTTGCGTAGCCAGCCACCGCATGGAAGGTTGTGGTAAAACAACTGGCGACAGCGCTTAGCAGCAAATCCTCCGGCGTCCACCGGCCTTCCATACCACCAAACTGGGGTGGGGCGGTGAAGTGCACCGCGTTTGGCGCGGACTCCGATTTGGTGAGGCCGGCCCGGCCTGAAGTCCACCAGGCGGTCACGCGATAGGTATGTTCTTTTTCCATTTCACACTCCCATTAACCACAGCTGCGCGCTTCGCCACGCCACTAGTTCGCGAAGCGGAAAGTCACAATGATCGTGGTTTCTACTTCCACGGCTTCCCCATTCAACAGGTATGGCCGATAGCGCAACTGCTGAACCGCTTGCAGCGCTGCCGGGATCAGAAGCGGGTAGCCGCTTACCAGCTGCAGGTTACGGATCGTTCCCTCTTTGGAGATAATGGCTGCCAGCGCGACTTCGCCCTGGATTCGAGCCTGGCGCGCCAGGAGAGGATAGGTAGGCTCAACCTTGTGGATCACCATGCCCTCGACTACACCTTGCGAGATCCGGATTCGCTTCGGCACTTGCGGCGCCAATCTTGGCAGGGATGGAAGACGGGATGTCGAACTCACAATTCCTCCGATCACGCCTCCCAATTGCCCGCCCGGGATTCCACCCGGAACTCCGCCCACGACCCCTCCTCCGGTCATCAGCGGAGCTGGCGCTTCGGTTTCGCGGATCATCTCTACTTTCTGTGGAATTCTGCTAGGGGTGCGCAGCCCGCCATCCATCAGGTCGCTGTCCACATGGCGGACAATTTGGGCCGCCGGTATTGCGGCGGCGGGTGGCGGCGGCGGCGGTGGGGGCGGGGCTACAAGCATCGTGAGCAGTTGCTGCCTGGGCAGCGCTTCGGTGAACATCAGGGGGACCGCCAGGACAACCCCGAGCGCCAGACATTGGAGGGTGATCGACGATAGCGTCGACAACTTCCGCCGCCACTTCTCCGTCCTATCTACTTCCAAAAGAACGTCGGCGAATAGGAGAGGTTGAACGAACCGCCGCGGAGATGATTTGGATATGCCCGTTTGGCGTGTGTTCTGTTCACGAATCTCCGGTTCGTGGACTTCGGTCATGGTGGTCATGGCGCCCTCCTTGCTTGATGGCGCGAGCTCATTGCTTGCTAACGCTTCTATCTTCCTTGCGCTGAGTTGTTTACACCGTGCCTGAGCGCACGGCTTTTCGTGATTTCAATCACACCCAGGTGCTACAATGTGCGCGGAAGATAGGGTCCCAGTGCGCGCGCCTTACGGCCTCAACATCATCGATAGCTGCCTCACTTGTCCGGTCCGAGAGGAGCATCTTTTCTGCAACTTGCCAGGGCCCGTGGTACAAAAGCTCAACGAAATCAAGTCCACAGCTGTGTATCCGAAATCAGCCATTCTGTTCATTGAAGGTCAGCTGCCGCGTGGAGTTTTTGTGCTTTGCGCGGGAAAAGTGAAACTCTCCACCTCTTCCAAGGAAGGTAAGACCATCATTACGAAGCTCTCGGATCCCGGAGACGTGCTGGGCTTGAACGCGACCATTTCAAGCCGCCCCTACGAAGTCACCGCGGAAATGGTTGAGCCCGGGCAGGCAAACTTCATCGCCCGTGATGCATTCCTGCGCTTTCTAAGGGAGAACGGAGAGGTAGCGGTGCGCGTGGCGGAACAACTCAGCCGCAACTATTACACTGCGTATGAAGAGATCAAGACGCTTGGGCTCACCAGTTCTCCGGCCGAGAAATTTGCCAAGCTGTTGCTTTCATGGTCTCCGGATTCAAAGGGCATCGGCCTGGGAGCGCCGGTAAGGATGACTCTGACGCATGAAGANNCCACTCGTGAAACCGTCAGCCGGCTGTTTTCAGAATTCAAGACCAAGCAATTGCTGCTAGTAAAAGGTGCCACGCTAACCATTCGCAACCGACTTGCATTGGAGAAAATGGTGCAATCCTAATTACCCGCCCCCCGCCTGTTGATATTGGGCCGAGATTGCGCACGATCTTCGTTGGNNGGGTGAACTGCGAGCGATTGATGCGGCAACGGCCGTGCAACAGGCGCAGGCCGAGCGTCCCGAAGTTCTCGCGGCCCGCTACGCGCTGGCCAACGACGATACCAGCATTCGGGTCGCGCACAATCAACTGAAGCCCGATTTGTCTGTGAACGCCTTCTACCAGAGCAACGGATTGGGTGGGGACCAGTTCAGCCTGACCACCGGCCAGTTGATTTCCCAAGGCGGCGTCGGCTCGTCGTTTGGCCAGCTGTTTGCTTTCGGGTTTCCCGCCTATGGAGGGACCCTGACCTTGAACCTTCCCATCAAGAACCGGGCCGCCCAGGCCGAACTAGGAGGTGCGCTGGTGTCGCGTCATCGCGATCTGTACTCGGCGCAGCAAGTTCGGGAACTGGTAGGGCTCGACGTGAGCAATAGCGTTCACCAGCTCGAAGAGGCCAAGCTCACGCTGGCCGCGGGCAAGACGGCGCTCGATCTGGCGCAGAAGGCGCTGGTTGCCGAACAACGCAAGTACGAGCTGGGCGCCGAAACCATTTTCTTTGTGCTGGACGCGCAAACCAGGCTGGCGGAGGCGGAGTTAAGCCTGTTGCAGGCGCAGGTGGGTTATCAGATTGCCGTGGCTGCCGTTGACCATGCCACCGGGGGCCTCCTGCAGCCTTATCAGGTGCAGATTGCGGACCTTTCTCCATGACGATATCCAGCCGGGGCGTGCCTGGCCAACCATTCTGCGATCATAACGATCCTTGAAAGTAGAGCCTGGCGAGACGGTTCGGGTTCGCACCGGGAGAGAAACTTGCTCTCATCACGATCGCCGCCGTGCCCTCGGCTCACCCTTGATGCTGCGGCAGCTTGACTCTGTTTAGCCAGAAATCGGTGATGCTTTCCATCAGGCTCTTGAAACCGGCGAACCCCGAGGGCTTATTGAGATAACAGTTGGCGTGCAGTTCGTAGGCTCGGGCAATATCCGCTTCGTTCTCGGAACCGGTCAGGATCGCTACCGGGATCGTTCTAAGGTCGACATCCCCCTTGATCTGAGCCAGAACCTCGCAACCCTGCATTTTGGGAAGATTCAGATCCAGGAGGATAAAATCAGGGCGGGGAGCGTCGGCGTTTCCCCCTTCCCGCCGCAGAAAGGCCATCGCTGCAGGGCCATCCGCCGCCACATACACTTGGATGGACGGGTCAACCGTGTGGAAAGCCTCCCGAGTCGGCTGGACATCGCCAGGATTGTCTTCCACCAATAGAATCTGTGCCGGCATATCGGCTGGCTCCCAAGAACTGCTAGCTCGATGGGGAGCGCTTTCGGTGTACAGTTCCTCTAGGATCGAGGGTTCAAAGAGGATGCTCACTGCCGACGGGTCAGGCCTGTCAGGGAGCCGAGATAAGGCCAACGCATGATCCGAGAGATGTCTTTTCCGCCTGAAAGTAGCACGCTTTCTGTGGTTCATTGTAATTCTTTTCCCGACCTTTCACTCTGCAAGCTAATCTAATGATTGTGTTCAGGCTGCTTGCTGTCGACTCCGGCGGCCACGAACCTTGGTTTGCCCGCAGATGCCCGCACCCTAGAAATAGAACCAGGGAAGCAGATGAGCTGCTCAAGATTGCTCAGGTGAGAACATTCTAAGTTGGATTTAATCTGGCGAAGTACCTGAGCATCGACGAAGGGACGAGAGTCGCGCCCGCCCTGGCCACCCCGCGGTTAGCCGGCTCCAGCCTTGGAAGCTCGGCCGGTTCAAGCTCCGGTAAAGCCAAGGGCCGTGGTTTTTCTTAAGACTAGATTGGTGGCTAGGTCGTACTCATGGCACCCAGCCAAAGCCGAGTCTCGTTCCACATCGGCGATCAAGGCCCCAAATGCCAGCTTCGCCAGTTCGGCCTGGGACATCTGGACCGTGGTTAGGGGGGGAATAGTGAATTGCGAGAGCCAGATATCGTCGAAGCCTACAACCGAAAGCTCGAGGGGGATCGAGATCTGATGCTCATAGGCTTGCCGCATCACTCCAATGGCCATCAAGTCATTCGAACAGACAATGGCGGTTGGCCGGGGGGATAGCTGGGCCAGAGTGGTGAGGGCCCGCATCCCGCCCTCCATCGTATGGTCTCCCACCACCAGCAATTCTGGCGCTACCTCTAAGTCAATCTCCCGCATGGATTCTTCAAAGGCCAGTTTCCGCGCGCCGGCCGACTTAAAATGCAACGGTCCGGTTACGAAAGCAATCCGGACGTGCCGCAGCGCTGCCAAGTGCTGGACAGCCTGGCGAATCCCGTGCCGGTAGTCAATGCGAATGTTGCTCATGCCGGCCACGCCGGCCGCGACGTCGACAAATACCAGCGGCACTCTGCGGAACCGGAGATCATCGATCAGGGAGTCTTCCATGCCGAAGGTGAGGACGGCCACCCCGTCTACCCTCCGCTCAATCATCCGGCGCACCGCCAGTTCCATCCGCTTCGGATCATGGACGGTCGAGATTAAGAGAATTTCGTAGCTGTGTTCGACCGCAATATTTTCAAAAGCCTGGATGACTTCCGGAAAGAAAGGATTGGTGATCTCAGAAACAATCAGTCCCATGATCCGGCTTTTCCCGGAGGTCAGGGCACGAGCTTGCGCATTGGGGTAGTACCCGAGTTCCTCGACCGCCTTGCGCACGCGCTTGACCAGTCGGGAGTCGACGTTCGGTTTGCGGTTGAGCGCCCGGGACACGGTCGCGACCGACACCTTGGCATGGCGCGCAACCTCACGGATATCCATAGGGTAGGCTCACATTCGAAATCGTAGACCGCAGGTAACTCGGCTCAAACACGGTCTTCAGTTGGCTACTTGCTTTCCTGAATCGCGAAATTGCTGGGCGGCGTCACCCCCAACAAGTACTGCACAAAGTAGTCCCAGCGCCGGCGCACAAGGTAGGGATTTCCCCCTTCCCCGTGGTACATGTTGGGAACAAACAACATGTCGAAGTTCTTGTTGGCTTTGATCAAGGCATCGACGAAACGCAGGGTTTCAACCGGGTGCACGTTGTCGTCGACATCGCCGTGTTCCAAGAGCAGATGGCCTTCGAGGCGATCCGCCATGGTTACGTTGGACTGGGCGGCGTAGTCATCCTCGACGGGGTAGCCCTGGTACAACTCGTTCCACCAGGCTTTGTCCAGGCGGGCGTCGTGATCGCCCGAACTGGCCAGGCCCACTTTGTAGAAATCGGGGAAAACCAGCATGGCGTGGGCCGCCCCGTACCCTCCGGCGGAGTTGCCGTAGATGCCGACTCTCGACACATCCATATAAGGATAGCGGGCGGCCATCTGCTTGATCATGGCAACGTGGTCCTCGAAGGCTCCCCCGAGATTGCGGTAGGAGAACTGGTGAAACGCCCGGGAGCGTCCGGCGGTGCCTCGGCCATCCACCATCACTACGATGAAACCCAGTTCCGCCATCGCCTGCAGGCGAAAGGTGGCGGCAAAAGTCTTGGGTACAAAGAACCCCTGCGGTCCGGTGTAGACCTGCTCGATGATGGGATATTTTCTCGCGGGGTCGAAATTCGAGGGGCGCCAGATCAAACCATAAAGATCGGTCGTGCCGTCCGCCGCTTTACCCTGGAACGCTTGGGGAAAGTTCCAGCCGGTCCCGAGCAGGGTGCTCGCATCCGTCTTTTCCAAAACCCGGACTAGCGAGCCATCGCGCGTGTGCCGAAGGACGGATTGGCCGGGCAAATCCGGGCGCGAGTAGCTATCCACAAAAGATGCTCCGTCCGGGGACAGGCTCACGCTATGGGTTGCGTTCTCGGGAGACAGTAAAGTCGGATTCTTCCC
>PKYX01000093.1 GCA_003132825.1 Acidobacteriaceae bacterium | reverse complement strand
TAGGCGCCGCCGTTGTCCGTCGAATTGGGTTGCGGTGCCAGCAGGATGCCGGCACTCAGTCTGGGGGTGGGCGATGAGCCCGCCCCCACTCGTATCACAAACTTTTGGACCCCGGGGGCTCCGCTGGCCAACCAACTGTTTGCCCGCAAATCCATCGACAAGCTTATTGCCGACGCCGACGACCCGGAGCACCGGCTCAAGAAGTCGCTTGGCCCTTGGTCACTGACCGCTCTCGGCATCGGTGCCATCATCGGNNACCGCGCTGGGCATCGGTGCCATCATCGGCTCAGGGATCTTCGTCCTGACCGGTACCGCGGCGGCCGGCGAGCACTTCGAGGCTCCTTCCCTTCTGCATGCGCAAGTACTGGACTTGCTCGCAAACTTTCTGCGCACCGGCAGCACGGCGGGAGCGCTCATGCACGGACGTCCTCCGGCCGGTCCGTCGATCGCAATCTCGTTCCTGCTGGTGGCGGTGGCCTGCAGCTTTGCCGGTTTGTGCTATGCCGAACTGGCTTCGATGATCCCNNGCAGCGCCTACACCTATTCCTATGCCACGTTGGGCGAAATCTTCGCCTGGATCATCGGCTGGGACCTGATCCTCGAATACGTGGTCAGCAACGTTGCGGTCGCGGTGGGATTCAGCGGATATACCAAGGCGCAACTGGCGGCTTTCGGCGTCAATTTGCCCGATAAGTGGTCGAGCCCGGTGTGGGCCGCGGGAAAATGGACGGGCGCCTACTTCAACCTGCCCGGGTTTCTGATTGTTTTCTTTCTGACGCTGCTCCTGGTGCGCGGAGTGCGCGAGTCCGCGAAAGCCAATAACGTAATGGTTGCCATCAAGATCGGCGCCATCCTGACTTTCTTGATCGTCGGCGGCATGCTGGTCCATCCCGCGAACTGGAAACCATTTGCGCCTTCTGGGTTCGGTGGAATCGTTACCGGCGGCGCCATCGTCTTCTTTACCTACATCGGATTTGATTCGGTTTCGACGGCAGCGGAAGAGTGCAACACCCCGCAGCGTGACTTACCATTCGGGATCATCGCTTCGCTGATCGTCTGCACCATCCTCTATATCGGAGTGGCAGTCGTGCTGCTCGGCATGATGAAGTACACGACTTTCGTCTCCGGCCCGGCGGCCGACGCGCCCGTCGCCTACGCGCTGGCGCAACTCGGGGCGCGCCCGTTCTATCGCTCGGTCATCGTGCTCGGAGCACTGATGGGGATGATTTCCTCCCTGCTGGTGTTTCAATATGGGCAGGCCCGCATCTGGTATGCGATGTCGCGCGACGGCCTTCTGCCCAAGCTGTTTTCTGCGGTTCACCCCAAGTTCAAGACGCCGTACTGGTCTACCTGGATCGCCTGTTTCGCGGTTGGAATCCCGGCGGGATTGGTGGACATCGGCGATGCCGCTGATCTCTCGAACATCGGCACCCTATTCGCGTTTGTGCTGGTTTCGCTGGGCGTGATTTTCCTGCGCCGCCACCAACCCAACCGCCCACGGGCGTTCCGCGTTCCCTTGGTTCCGTGGTTTCCCCTGATCTCGGTGGTGCTGTGCGGTGGATTGATGACCGGGTTGACCGTGATCACCTGGATCCGCTTTGTCGTGTGGCTGTTCCTCGGGCTCTGCATCTACATTTTCTACAGCCGCCGCCACAGTGAGTTTGCCGGCAAAGCTTGAGCCCGCATCAGAATTGCCCGTCGGGTTCGCCGCCTTCGTCTAAAATCAATCCATGGCGCTGGCTGGATCAGGCCCCGGTTCGTTTGTCGCTTCTCTTCCCAAGGCAGATCTTCACCTCCATCTCGAAGGTTCGATCGATCCCGCCACTCTGCTCGAACTGAGGAAACGTCACGGCAAGGAGGGCACACTCGCGGAGATGGAGCAGCTATACCGTTATCGCGACTTCCCTGGCTTCCTGCAGGCGTTCAAGACGGTGACCGAAGACTTGCAGATGGCAGAGGACTATGAACTCATCACCTACCAGTTGATGAAGAAGCTCAAGGCGGAGAATGTGCTGCACGCCGAGGTCTATGTGTCGGTCGGCATCTGCCTGCACCGCCAGCAGGACTTTCGAGCCCTGTTTGAGGGACTGGATCGCGGCCGCGACCGCGGTGAGCGGGACTTCGGCATCTCTTTGCTGTGGATTTTTGATGCCGTCCGGCAGTTTGGAGCCGAGGCCGCGCGGCCTGTGTTCGAGCTGGCTGCAAGCTACCGCGACCGTCATGTGGTCGGAATCGGAATCGGCGGCGATGAGCAAAAGGCTCCGCCGGAGCTTTTTCGCGAGGTCTATGCCTACGCCGCAGAAAGCGGACTGCGCCTCACCGCCCACGCCGGCGAATATGCCGGTGCGGAATCGGTTTGGGGGGCGTTGAACCTGCGCGCGGAGCGGATCGGTCACGGTCTCACCGCGGCCCAGGACCCGGAACTGGTGGAGGAACTGGCGACGCGGCAGATTCCCCTCGAGATATGCCTGACCAGCAATCTGCGCACCGGATGTTGTGCCGCGCTGGCCGAACATCCTGTCCGCAACTACTTTGACCAGGGCGTGATGATTACGCTGAACACGGACGATCCCGCGATGTTCGGGACCTCCCTGGCGCGNNTCTTTTCTTCCCGCGGAGAGAAAGCTCCAGTTCCTGAATCTATTTGACGCCGCGGCGGCCCGATGAGAGCACATCGGGAGAAGTCGTGGATCGAGGTATACGGATCAAGCTGAACCCGGCGGGATGACAGGAGGTTTTCGCGGCAAGCCGCGGTCATCCATCCGAAATTCGATACCGTCACCATGCCCCAACACATCGGCATCGTCGCTTGCAGTGCGGAGGGCGCGGCACTGTGCTATCGCACCATCTGCCTGGAAGGCGCGGAGCTACTGGGCCCGCATAACCATCCGGAAGTCTCCCTGCACAACTATCCCCTGGCCGAGTACTTGAAATTCATTACAATCGGGGACTGGGCGGGCGTGGCCGAGCTGATGATGTCTTCGGCCGAGAAGTTGGCCCGAGCGGGGGCAGATTTCCTGATCTGCCCGGACAATACGATTCATCAGGCATTCGATCTCGTCGCCCATCGCTCGCCGCGGCCCTGGCTGCACATTGCGCAAGAGGTGGCCGAGGAGGCCAGGCGCTGCCGTTTCAAAAGGCTGGGAGTGCTCGGGACGAGTTCCTTGATGGAAGGCCCGATCTACACGGAAACGTTGAAAAGGGCGGGTCTCGAATCCCGCATCCCGGGCTTGCCGCAACGCGAGAAAATCAACCAGATTATTTTCGATGAGTTGGTCAATGCGAAATTCCTGCCGCGGTCTGCCGCCTACTTCACCGAGGTCATTCGCACCCTGGCCGACGAAGGCTGCGACGCCGTCGTGCTCGGCTGCACCGAGATCCCCCTGCTGGTGGCCCCGGATTCCTCGCCGCTGCCTACGCTTGATTCCACGCGCCTGCTGGCGCGGGCCGCGCTGAGAAAGTCGGTCGAACACTGATCCACTCGCGTCGGTCGGGCCGCCTTCGGATGCCCCGCAAGCGAGCGCAGGCAGGGCCGGCGCCAGGAGACACTCCCGCCATTCGCCATTCAACGCACAAATGTCCCCAAACGATGCGGAAATGCGGCCCTCGGCGGAGGGCTGTGCTCTAATGGAACTATTCATGGCCTCCAGCCGAACCCAGTTGCGCCGCCGTTTGAAGGGCCTGTACCGCGATCTGCGCGGGGCCCGCGAGGTGGTGCGGGCGATGGCATCCACCGATCATCCCTTCCTGGCGCACATCATTCCGATCCGGCGCTGCAATCTCGCCTGTGAGTACTGCAATGAGTACGATGATTTCTCAAAGGCCGTGCCGACCGAGGAAATGTTCCGCCGGGTGGATAAGCTGGGCGATCTAGGCACGTCAGCGGTGACCATCAGCGGCGGCGAACCGCTGCTGCATCCGGAACTCGACGAAATCATCCGCCGCATTCGCAAGAATGGCATGATCTCGGGGCTCATCACGAATGGCTATCTGCTGGTCGCCGAGCGCATCGAGCGGCTGAACCGGGCCGGCCTCGAATGGCTGCAGATTTCGATTGATAACGTCACTCCGGACGAGGTTTCAAAGAAAAGCCTCAAAGTTCTCGACAAGAAGCTGGAGCTTCTGGCGGAATATGCTGACTTCCACGTGAACATCAATTCCGTGGTGGGCGGCGGCGTGTGTAATCCGCAGGACGCGCTCACCATCGGCAAGCGCGCCCTGGCACTCGGTTTCAGCTCAACCATCGGAATCATCCACGACGGCGGCGGGCAATTGCAGCCGCTGACCGAGGAAGAAAAGCGCGTCTACCAGGAAATGAAGGCGATGGAAAAGAGCAGCTTCACCCGCGTCAATGCATTCCAGGACAATATTGCGCTCGGCCGTCCCAACCAATGGCGCTGCCGCGCCGGAGCGCGCTATCTCTACATTTGCGAAAACGGCCTGGTGCATTATTGCTCGCAACAACGAGGCTATCCCGGCACCCCGCTCGAGAAGTACACGCTGGCTGACATCCGGCGGGAGTATGTGACCGAAAAGTCTTGCGCGCCGCACTGCACCGTTTCCTGCGTGCATCAGGTTTCCGCTCTCGATTCCTGGCGCGCCCCGCAGCATCCGGCGGCCATCGACTCGGGAGCGGGCAGCCTGGTGCAGATCGACTAGGCAAATCGATTGCGCCATCGCCTGGGGGTGCCTCGCGGCCTGGCTGGCTTCACTTTTTCTTCCTCTCCCCCAAATCCATCGGCAGATTTTGTCCGCTGTAGAACGCGTGCGATCCGATTAGCGGGCAACGGTTTCAAGTGTGGACCGGACCGACCAACAATTACTACCGCAATGGCTGGGGGACGACGGTCAACTCGAACACTTCTCCGGGGCCGAACTACCATCCGGTGCAAGTCGAGCCGCAGTGAGAGCATCCGTAGGGCCGGCATGGGCGTCATGCTCGAAGGTGCCGAGCGAGTTCGCGACCGCCGGTTACTTCTTCGGCTGCGCGGTGGGCGGAAGCAGTCCGTTCAGCCGAAGGTACAGCGCGGCCATGCCGTAGTGATCGGCCCAGCTGCTGGCGAGCGCGAGAAACGCCCAGGCGCGAGGCTTTGGTTTACCGTCGAAGCCTGAGATGGAATCGCCGAGTTTCGAATCGTCGGCTTGAGCGAGTGCCGTGCCGCAGAAATCAAATGACGCCTGGATCGCGGCCACCAGCTTGTCCTTGTCCTCGGTTCCGCTGAGCTCTTCCACTTTCGGTTGAGGGACATTGCCCACGTTGGCGCAGAAAAAGTAGTTGCTCTCTGCGATGTGAGCCGCCAGATGGCCGAAAGACATCTGCTCCGGAGTTGGTTTGAAGCCGAATTTATCGGCCGGCATTTCCTGGAAGGCTGCCACCGTGTTTTTTTGGCGGCCGGGCAGGGAATCCCGCAACACGGTGCTGACCGGGTTCTTGGTCTGGGCGAACACGGTGGCGGAGAGCAAGAAGGGGAGTAGAACTAGGATGGGTTTCATGGCGACTCCTCGAAAAGATTGTGCTGGTTGAATGAGAAAAACCGGCAAACGCTCAAAACAATCCAAGGTCGAAAACTGCTGGCCCACTACGAGAACGCTGCGGCCAAGCCCGCACCCGCCAGCTTGTAGAGGAGATACCAGACCGCCACGATGACGATGGCGGTCGAGCGCTTCATTTTGCTGTTCGATGCGAAGCCGATGCCCAGGACCACGATGTTCCAGATCACAAACACGTCCAGCGCCGAGGCCATGCCGTACAGGAACTTGCTGCCGGTAGGGTCCATGAAGTAGGCCGGGTTGGTGGCTGCCGGATTGTTGATGTTGAAACCTTCCCGGTCCACCCCGGCGAACATCGAGCCGATGGCCAGCAGCGCTCCAATCGCGCCCGGCAGACTGCCATACACCACAATGGCATAGGCCCTCCCGAAACGCAGGTCGGCCGCACCCGCTACTTTGAAAGTTGCCCACAGGACGGTGGCGATGAGGAGAAAGAAGAACAAGTTGAGCGCGGGAATCAAATATCCGATATAGCGGGTGACAGCGGCGCTGATCCTGATTTGTTGCGCCTGGCCGGCGGGCGAAGCCTGCTCGAAGCTGGCGCTCCTTTTCGCCGAGGCATTGATCTGGTTGTGCGTCACTTGATCGAAGCCGATCTGCCGGCCGACCACGAAGATGAAGGCCATTCCGATGATCGAAACCAGTAGCCATGGCGCCCACCAACTCGCGCTGCGGCGCAGATCGGTGAAGGTCTTCGTGGGCGCAATGAAAACATCGACAATGCGCGCACCCTCGGATAACGGAGCGGGTTCAGGAACGGGCGAAGGGGTGACAGGCAACGCGGCCATGAGACCTCCAGAGAGACTGGAGGGGAATTCTAGTCGCAGACGGGTGCGGAAACAAGAGCCGAGATGACGGTGAGCCAGGCGCGGGCAGCGCTCGATCGAAGCCTGCGACTCGATTCAATCCCCAGATGACATCGATACCCGGGTCAATCCAGCTTCTATGCGACCACTTCGGGCGTCGCTTCTAGCAAGCTGCGAGTGTAGGGATGCTCGGGCTCGAGAGTGACTCGTTCCGTGGCGCCGATTTCGACAATCTTCCCGCGGTGCATCACGGCAATGCGTGTGGCCAGATAGCGCACCACGGGCATGGAATGGGAGATGAAAAGATACGTCAGCCCAAACTCGCGCTGGAGTTCGGCCAGCAGGTTCACGATCTGCGCGCCTACGCTGACATCGAGCGCGGAGACGGGTTCATCGGCAACGATAAACTTGGGGCGAAGCGCCAGGGCTCGGGCGATACCGACGCGCTGGCGCTGGCCACCGCTGAACTCGTGCGGAAAGCGCCGCAAAGCGGATTCATCGAGGCCCACGGCTCGCAGCAGTTCTCGGACCCGCGCGCGGCGGCCGGCCCGGCTCAAGCGCTCGTGAATAATCAGAGGCTCTGCGATCACATCTTCGACCCGCATGCGGGGGTCGAGCGAGCCGAACGGGTCCTGGAAAATGATCTGCATGTGCCGGCGCAAGCCGCGCATCTCGCGGGGACTGGCCNNAGCGTGCTCTTGCCCGATCCCGATTCGCCGACCAGACCAAGCGTCTCTCCGGGATGAATGTCGAACGAGACGTCATCGACGGCGCGGACTTCGCCCTTCGCGCCACCGCCGAAAATAGATTCGCCGAGCGGGAAGGTTTTGGTCAGCTTGCGGATTTCGATGAATGCCACTGGCCCGATGTTAGCAGAGGACTGAGGAACAACGGCTGCGCTCGAGCCGGTTCGAAGGAGGCCGCATGAAACGCAGAATGCATTTTGCGCTATTGCAGCGCGATCAAAGGAACTGCCAATAACGCTGTAGCCATGCCCACGAGCCTCCATCGGCTGAAGCGTTCCTTGAGCAGAAAGCGCGCCAGCAGCACGGTCACGGCGGGATAGAGCGAGCTCAGCACGACCACCGAATCCAAGCGTCCGGTTTGGGCGGCGCGGACAAACAGTGCGCTACCGGAGACGTCGAGGCAACCGGCGAACACGCCCAAGCTCAGGATGGGCAGGGGAATGCGATGGAGATTCCGGGTGAGCAGGGTGACCGCACCAGTCACGGCAAAGGCGCAGACCCGGGAAAGCAGCGCAATCCACATCGCCGAGCCATCGCCGGCCTGCTTCATGCAAAGATAGAAACCGGCAAACCCGATGCCCGCAAGTACCGCGAACCCAAGTCCCGCCGGCTGGAGGTCGCCCTCCGAGCGGGAGATCAGCCAGAGGCCGGTGCCAGCCAGGCCGAATCCCACCACCGGCAACGCGCCCGGAAAGCCCGCGGTGATCATGCCGATTGCGGCGGGAATCGCCGCGCTGAGTACCGCCGCCACCGGGGCGGTGATGCCCATTTTTCCGGCGGCCAGCGCGCGGTAGAAAATCGCCAAAGAAATGCCGCCGAAAAGACCTGCGGCCAACGCCCATTCCGCGCTGGCCCGCGAGGGCGGCTGAGAATGGCGCGCCAGCACCAGCAGAAGCATGAAAACGCCACCGCTGCCGTGAACCAGGGCGGTGAACAAGAAAACGCTCGTGCGGCGAGCGGCGTATCCGCCCACAAAATCGCTGGTTCCCCAGAGCAGAACCGCCGCCAAGCTGAAGCCGGCGGGTACGAGTTGATAAGTGGGCGCCATCGGGGCTTTTCCGGAAGGCAAGAGATTAGCACGCGATAAGATAGTCGCGCCGCAGCCCTCGCCGGGATNNTGCCCGCGTGGCTGATTCTCGGGATGGTCGGAGGGCTGCTCGTCGTTGCCTTCCTGGCCAATCGTGTTTTTCGGCTCACCCGCATTCCCGATGTCGTGGTGTTGATGGCGCTCGGGTTGCTGCTCGGCCCGGTGCTCGGACTGGTCAACGTCGAGAAGCTGTCGAGAGCGACGAATCTGCTGGGAACGCTGGCCATTATTCTGGTGCTCTTTGAGGGAGGGCTGGAACTCGATCTGCGCGACACGCTGCACCATTTCCCGGGCAGCCTGCTCCTGGCTTTTCTGGCGTTTCTATTCAGCGGAGGCTTGGTCGCACTGCTGGTGAGCAAGGGGCTCGGATTGTCGCTGACCTCCGGGTTACTGGTGGGGGCGGTGCTCGGATGCACCAGCAGCACAGTCGTGCTGCCTGTGCTGCAGCAGATGCAAACGGAAGAACCGGTCAAGGTGACCCTGATGCTCGAGGCCTCCTGGGGCGACGTGATGGCGGTGCTGACCGTGGGGCTGATTCTCGGAAGCAAAGGCCAGAGCGGTCCGCTTGCCGTGAGCCTGGCCCACGGGTTTCTGCTGCAGGTCGGAGTGGCCTTGTTATTTGCGGTGGCGGTGGGCGTATTGTGGTCGCGATTGTTGCACGTTCTTTCGGAGCAGCGCTTTTGGCAGGTTCTCACCTTCTCAATCGTGCTGGTGCTCTATGCCGGGATGGAGGCTTTGGGCGCCAATGGCTTGATCGCCGTGTTGGGCTTCGGGCTGACGCTTTCCAATTTTCCCGGTATTGATCCCGGGCTGGGGTTCAGGCATCTGATTACGACCGTCGCCGAGTCGCAGCAGGCACTGCTCACCTTCCACTCCGAGCTGGCCTTCCTGGTGCGCACTTTCTTTTTTGTGCTCATCGGGGCGGTGGCGCAGTTAGCGACCTTTCGCGAACATCCCCTGTTCATAGCAGCTATTCTGGCCGCACTGTTCCTGGCGCGCTGGCTGGCGGTGCTCGCCAGTCGGTGGTCCTGGCGGGGCATCGGAGCAGAGGGGCGGGATGCCATCTTGTGGATGCTTCCCCGCGGCCTGATCACGGTGGTTCTCGCGATCGAAGCGACCGAGGCCCGGGGCAGTGAACTCTCTTTTCTGCCGGGACTGGCTTTTGCCATTATCCTGGCCACTAACCTCTTGCTGGTATTTGGAAGCTTGCGGGGCCGGCGTACTGCGCTGGCCGGGGCCGAGGCCGGAGCAACCTCTGCGGCCCCGGCGGTGTCGGTCGTCGCAGGAGGGCAGGCAGCCACTGTGGCGGCCGATCACCGCCGCTGGTTCCTCGATGCCGTATTGCTTGCGCTCCTGGCTTTGGCCGGTGGGGTCCTGTGGTATGGGAATCAGCCGGTTGCGTCTCGTCCGCCCCGCGTGGAAAAATGGATTCACAGCCATTTGCACCGCTGGAAGTAGGTTTGGCAGGCAGTCCCCCCGGGCCCGGAAGAGCCATCGAGAGGGCAACCGAAGATGCGAGAATGCGGTAGAGACTGAAGGTTCCGCTACGGGTGCTCGGAGAAAGAGCGCATCCGCCAGCTAACCGACTCCGAAAGACAGGAGAACACCGCGAACCTCCGCCAGGTTCGTGGCGAAGAGCCTAAGAATGAGTCGAGACCGCCTTGCGGTTCTGGTCAAGCAACAAAACCACCCGGCTGGCTGTCTAATAGGAAGCAGGTTCCTCCCGGGTCTGTAGCGTCGTTCCCATGCCCCGACTTCTCCACCGGTCACGGTTTTCGGCAGCCCCTGCGGGGGCAACGCTCGCCTGTTTGCTCGCCTGGGCCTGGTTGGGACTCGCGCCGCTTCAGGGGCAAGTTGGTTCGGGTCCGCAGGCGACTCCGAATGGTGCTGAGGCCGACACGTACACGCTGAGTGGTACCGTGATCGATTCCGCCACCGGCGAACCGATACGGCGGGTTTTGGTCGAATGCTCCCTCGAATGCAACCAAGCGATGCTGACCGACGGCGAGGGTCGCTTCGAATTCGATGATCTGCCGGAGGGGCAGGCTTCGATCAGTGTTCGCAAGCCCGGGTTTTTCAGCGAGCCAGAGCTGAATCAAGGGCAACCGCGTGGTCCGCAGCCGGCGATGATTGAGATCGGCCCGCAGATAAGTCCGCTGGTGCTGAAGCTGTACCCTGAGGGCGTCATCCTGGGCCGGGTAGAAGCAGACGGCGAACCGGTGGATGGCATGCCGGTCAGCATTTTCACTATGCGGGTCGCGAGCGGCCGCAAACGCTGGACCAAAAGCGCGGTGACGAGCACTGACGAAGACGGAGACTTCCGGTTTGCCGAACTGACTCCCGGCGCTTACTACGTTACTGCCGGTCCCGCGTGGAACCGCGGCGCGCGGGCCGGAACCGGAAGCAAGCGGGAAGAGGGATATTCCGAAGTGTTTTATCCCGAAGCCGCTTCGATCGAGGCGGCGACACCGCTTGAAATTGCTCCCGGCCAGCAAGCGGAAGCGGACCTTTCGCTGAAGGCCGAGCCCCTCTTTGCAGTCTCCGGCACGGTTGTGGGAATGCCCTTGAACCCGCCGACCAACCTGCAGCTGGGGAACCACTCGAGCGAAGATTTTTCTCCCACGAAAATCGACCGCGCAACCGGGAAGTTCGAATTCCTGGTGCCCGCTGGCTCCTACACGCTGCAGGCGCACACCCAGAATGCCGATGGTTCAACCCTGAACGCGGAACTGCCTTTGACGGTTGCGACCGACCTGGCGGGCGTTCGAATCGCCCTGGGATTAGGAAGTTCCGTGCCAGTAATGGCCAGGATGGAGTATGTGAACCCCGCTGCCGAAGGGGAAGCCATCGCGGGAAACACGCAACTGTTAAACGTTCGCCTGAGTTCGAACGCACTGGCGCTTGCCCCCCTGGACTATTACGCGACCGCTCCGGCGAATGCGAAAGACCACGAACTGGTATTGCGTGACCTCGAGCCCGGGAAATATTCCGCAGAAATTAGTTCCTCCTATGCCGGCTGGTACGTGGCGTCGGCCGTGAGCGGGGCGGCGGATCTGTTGAGCGACGATCTGACGGTGCTCGCCGGCGCTCCCCTGCAACCGATCGAAGTTGTCCTGCGCAATGACGGCGCTACGCTAACCGGGACGGTTTCATCCGAGGGCCAGGACCAGTCGGGGGCGGTTTTGCTTCTGCCCCGTCACGGACAACCGAAGGTGGAGCTTACCCATCAGGGGAACGAGTTTCAATTCACCCAGCTGGCACCGGGAGAATACGACATTGTGGCGCTCGATCGCATCGACGGAGTGGAGTACGCGAATCCGGACAGTCTCAAGGCCTATCTGGTCCAGGCCACTCACGTAACCCTGCTGTCGAATGGCAAATCGAGTGTCACTCTGGAGTTGATTCACGTGGGACAGTGATTCCGATGAAGGCATTGCGGTGAAAAGAAACTTGAAAATAACTGGCGGAATCGTTTTGCTGGTTGTCGTGGCGCTGGCCACCTGGGCGCAACCGGCGACCCCCGGCGCACCCGCGCGGCCGAGTTTCCGCGTCAGCGGAAAGGTGCTCAACGCGCTCAGCGGACAGCCACTGGCGCGCGCGGCAGTTGTCCTCGGGCCGGCGCCGGGGGCTGAGCCGGCGCCGGGCGCTGAACCGTCGCAACGCGTGCTGACGGGCGATGACGGATCTTTCGAATTCGACGGCTTGGCTGCGGGAAAATACTCGCTGGTGGGAGAGGCGCGCGGATTCGCGCGGCAGGGGTTGGACGAGCACGAAGGCTATTTCACCGCAGTTGCAGTGGGCGCCACCTTGCATTCCGAGGGCCTGGTCTTTCGCCTGCGTCCCGACGCTTCGGTCTCGGGCACGATTACGGATGAGCAGAACGAAGCCGTGCGGGGCGCGCAGGTGCTGCTGTTCCGGGCACGGCTCGAAAACGGGCAGCAGATGACGCGGATGCAGGCGCAGGCCTTGAGCAACGACCTCGGCCGCTATCGCTTCGGCCATCTGCTGCCGGGCACATATTTTGTAGCCGTTGCCGGCCACCCGTGGTATGCGGAGGGTCTGCGGCGCACCGTGCGGACCGAGACGCTTGCGACCGAAGGGCAGGGTGTCTCGACCGATGCCGCTAGCGAAGACGCCGGTCAGGAAACGCAGAAACCGCCGGAACCAATATCCTCGCCGCTCGATGTCGCCTATCCCGTTACTTTCTGGGTGGGCACGACCGATGTGAGCCAGGCGTCTCCGATCATCCTGACGGCGGGGGATCGAAACATGGCGGATGTGGTGTTGACG
>PKYX01000081.1:2678-2819 GCA_003132825.1 Acidobacteriaceae bacterium | reverse complement strand
GGATGATCTCGGCCCGCAAGTCGTGCGAGGACTCGACTGGACGATCTTCAATCGCGAGGGCGGCGCTACCCGTCTGACCGTTGGCCGGTAAATCGGAGGTGATGGCGGCGAGCTCAACCCCCGGAATCGCGTTCATGCGCC
>PKYX01000081.1:0-2624 GCA_003132825.1 Acidobacteriaceae bacterium | reverse complement strand
TCTTGGTGCTGTAGCCGGACCCCCGAGCCCCTTCTCGAATCGCCGAAGAGAGAGCGGACCGAGTGGCGTGAATGGCCGGGGCAAGTCCAAACACGCCGCCGGTCAGAAGGGAAATCAGCAGAGCAAACCCCAGCACAACCCAGTCGATGCTTACTTCGCCGAGCCGGGGAATGTTCGAGGGGACAAAGCGCAGGATGAAGCCCAAAGTACCCACCGCCGTTACCACCCCTGCGAAACCTCCGATAAAAGACAGCAGCATGGACTCGGTCAGCATCTGGCGCACCATGCGGCCACGACTGGCCCCGAGCGCCAAACGCACTGCCATCTCTTGTTGTCGTCCCGAGGCGCGCGCCAACAGCAGATTGGCGATGTTCAACGACACAATGAAAACGATCAGGATGACTGCACCCAGTAAAACCAGCAGCATGGGTCGAACATTGCCCACCAAAGATTCCTGCAACCCTTGAATCTCAACCGTCCATTCGCCCTGTGCAGGGTAATCGGTTGCAAAGTCGTGGCGCGATTCGATAGCCATGGCGGTGAGCCGGGCCTGCGCTTGCTCGAGCGTCAGGCCCGGCTTGAGACGTCCGATGGCTCCCGGCAAAATCCGGTTGCCGCGTTTGGGCGGAGCAAAAGGTTCAGCGCTGAATCCGGTAGTAGCCCATACCTCCACGTCCCGGGAAATCGTCGGTCCGGGATGGCGGAATCCGGCAGGAAGAATACCCACAATCGTATACGGATCGTTGTCGAGCCGGAGGCTGCGGCCGATAACCTGAGGATCTGCGCCATAGGAGCGCCGCCACAGGCTATCGCTGATCACCGCTACAGGAGCAAAACCGAGCGCGATGTCCTGCGGACCAAATAAACGTCCAATTTGGGGGATCACGCCCAGCAGGGAAAAATAGTTGGGACTGACGCCTAGAAATTCGAGACGCTCCGGCTGTTTGGCGCCGGTGAGATTCGTGCTGGCCGGGAAAACGACGCTCACGTCTTCAAATACACCGGTGCGCGTTTTGAGATCATCCAGTTCCGGCACAGAAAACGGAACGTCTCGCAATCCTAGTCCCGGATTGTTAAAAATGATTCGTACCAAACGGTCGGGGCGGGGGTAGGGAAGAGAACGCAGCAGGACGGCATTTACGATGCTGAAAATCGCCGTGTTGGCTCCGACTCCCAAGGCCAACGTCAGGATCGCCACCACCGTGAAGGTGGGCTTCTTGCGCAGCATGCGCAAACCGTAACGAACATCTTGCAGCAGAGTCCCCATCGTTCTCGCCCCCCTGTTCGCAGCACGTTGAAATACGGGCCGGACGAGCTCAACCCCGAACATTATGCAAGTTTGGGACCAAGAGGCGAAAGACGCTATGAGATTGAAAAGTTTGGCCTAACACTGGCGAATGACGCGGTTTGAGAGGAAAACCTGTCCGCTTGCGAAATCCGGTGTCCGTTATTGGGCAGGCAGAGAGTAGGCCTCATGGCACCGGTTACCGTACATGCACCATAATCAAGGTGCAAAGCGGGACCAGTGACTTCTGATCGCCTAGCCGAGTAGCGGCCTGCAACTGGTGGCAAGGAAGGGCCGGCGCGACATTGGCGCTGAGGAAACCGGCATTCGGCTGGTAGGACTGCCCGTCGGCGTCCGCGTGTGCCGGAAACCGATCGTGCGCTGTGACTGATAGAACCAGTCGAGTTAGACATTGACTCGCGTAACCCGTTCACCATCGTTTCACGGCCGCCCCCGGGGGCTGAGGAACCTGTACATCGTCCACGCTTCCGATTCTTGCACTCTCGTAGCCCTCTGCCCCGTAGCAGATGGCCCGCTCAAAGAACTGATCGAGCAGTCGCAGCAATTCCATGGCACCGTAAATCTCGGCCGCGCCCCCGAGGAAACCCTGTCGTTGGACAAAGTCCCAGATATGATCCTTCGTCAATACCATAGCCCAACAGAAGTCGGCAAAAGAAACGTTCTGGGCGGCGCGAGCGAAACCCATTTCTCGGTAACGACGTTCGACCTCGGTCTCCGACTTCGATATCAGCCACTCGCTCAAGTGAGCGATGATCTCGAGACTACGGCCGCGCAATTCTTGAGCCGAAACGTTTCGCAAATCGCTGGTGCGGGACGAAGTCCGAAACTTGTTCAACAGTCCATCTGCTAGCTCATCACTGTGGTTCTCGATGAGACGCACCAGCCGCACAGCGATCATGACGTCCTCCCGACTGAAATACCGACGAGGGCGAAAACGTGCCTGACCTCGCTCCTGTAACTATATCGTATAACGATATATCTTCCAATGGGCGCGCATTTTTTCGGGGACGCAGGTTGCGGGGAAGCCCCCNNTCGCAGCTTAAAGATTGATACTAGCCAAGGTTCTGATCGCAGAGAAAACTTCCTGAACACATTTGTTCTCGGGGACATTACTCAGGCAAGGAGATTTCGATGAAGGCATATCTACTAGATCCGAAGCTGATCGTGCTCGCCGGCGTGGTGATTCTGGTTATCGCGGTGCTGGCTTGGCTTTTCGCGCAAAAACGCAGGAGTCGGACGGCACAGCTGCAGCAAAGATTCGGGCCTGAGTATGGGCGGGCGGTTCTCGAGCATGGTTCAGAACGAAAAGCAGAAGCGA
>PKYX01000494.1 GCA_003132825.1 Acidobacteriaceae bacterium | reverse complement strand
TGCTGGAGTACATCAATCAGCTGCGTGCGCGCGGTTACACCATCGTGGATGCCTCGATCGAGGGCGCCGTCCTGAGGCTTCGCCCCATCATGATGACGATGCTCGTGGCCACATTCGGCCTCTTGCCGGCGGCCTTCTCACATGCCATTGGGTCCGATTCGCAGCGGCCATTCGCCATCGTGATTGTCGGCGGTTTGATTTCCGATCTGGTGATGAGCATCGTCCTGCTGCCCACACTCTACGTGTGGTTCGCGAGCGAACGCGACGAACTGCCGGAAGCGGAGGAATCCTTTGAGATCTAGGAAATTGCACTCTCCGCTAAGAAGAACAGGCCTCCGGCACCGCTCGGCCACGTTTCTGATGGTTGGCATCCTGCTGACGCAGCTCGCGGAAGCTCAGGTCCAAGGTCCAGTCCGAATCACGCTCGACGAAGCCGTGCAGATGGCGCTCGAGCACAACCACAACATGCTAGCCATGATGACCACGATTCAGCAAAGCCAGGCCGAAGAGGTTACGCAAAACCTGCGCCCCAATCCCGCGCTCTTTGCGGACTGGGAGTATTTGCCTCTCGGCTCGCCTTCGCGTCAAAACCCGAACACATACTCGGGCGTGTCTACAAGCGACTATCTGAACAACAACACGGAAGCCGACCTCGGCCTCAGCTACCTGATTGAGCGGGGCGGAAAGCGCCGCGACCGTCTTCAGGCGCAGAAAGATATAACGGCCCAGACGCGCTCGCTGGTAGCGGATAACGGGCGCGGTATTACGTTTCAGGTCGCCACCCTGTTTTTCAGCGCTCAGCTGGCCGAATCGACGCTCGAGCTGGCCGAGAAGGACCTGAAGAGCTTTCAGCAGACCGTGGACATTGGCGAGGCTCAATACAAGGCCGGCGGCCTCAGTGAGAACGACTACCTGATGATTAAGCTGCAATTGTTGCAGTTCGAAAGCGACCTCGAGCAAGCGCAGTTAGCCAGAGTGCAGTCGCTGTCGGACCTGCGGCAGCTGCTCGGATACGAGTCCGTGTCTGAGGATTACGACGTTGTCAGCTCCTTCGAATACCAGCCAGTGAAGGTCAATCTCGACGATTTGCAGCTGAAAGCCCTGCAGAGTCGCCCCGACCTGCGCGCGGCGCAGCAAGGCGTGACCGCCGCGAACAGCCAGTTGGTATTGCAAAAGGCGATTGGCAAGCAGGATGTGACCGTTCAGGGCAACTACTCGCACACCGGCGGAATCAATGCCGCTTCGTTTTATGGGAGCATCCCGCTGGCGATTTTTAATCGCAACCAGGGCGAAATCGCTCGGGCGCGCTTCGTCATCAATCAGGCCGACGAGCAGGAGAAAGCGACGAATGGTCAGGCCCTCACCGATGTGTTCGATGCCTACCAGGGCCTGCGAAGCAATGACAAGGTAGTGCTGCTCTACATTTCCAAGTATCTAGACGTGGCCACGCGGTCGCGCGATATCAGCGAATACGCCTACCACCGAGGCGGCGCCAGCCTGCTCGTTTTTCTGGACGCCGAGCGCAACTATCGCGCCACGCAGCTCGCTTACCGGCAGGCATTGGCCTCGTACTTGTTGGCGCTCGAACAACTGCGAGAAGCGGTGGGCGTGCGCAATCTCCCGTAGTAAGTCAAGCGGGATAACGATTCGAGAAGGAGCCGGGTCCGTGGACAAGCAGGAAGTGAGAAGCCGGATCGAAGCAATCGGAATCATTCCAGCGATTCGTGTGTCTTCGACCGAGGACGCTCTTTTCGCCGCGGAGGCAGTATCCCGAGGCGGAATTCCGATCGTCGAAGTCACCTTAACCGTGCCCGATGCGAACAAGGCAATCGCCCACCTTGTACAGCATGCTCCTGACGTGATTGTCGGCGCCGGCGGCATTTCGGATGTGGAAACGGCGCGTCGTTGTCTGGATGCGGGAGCTGAGTTTCTGACCAGCGATGGGCTTGATCCTGAGACCGTGAACTTCGCGGTGAAAAACAACATCGTTGTCTTCCCCGGCGTGCTTACCCCGACCGACATCGTCGCCGCGTGGAAACTGGGGCCCGACTTCTTGAAGGTGGTGCCCTGCGGGCAAGTCGGAGGGGCCAGCTACATCCAGGCGCTAAAGGCGATGTTTCCAACGGTGCCCTTGATCGCCGCAGGCGGAGTCAATCAGCAGACCGCGTCGAGCTTCATTCTGGCGGGTGCCATTGCCCTCGGCATCGGCGCGGAGCTGATCCCGAGGGAGTCAATCAGAGTGCGGCAACCGCGTCGCATCGCCGAGTTGGCGCGCCGCTTTATCGGCTTTGTTAGCCGCACTCGCAGCCTGTCCCCGGGGAAATAGAACTCGCATGCAGGAGACACGCATGCACGGAGCATGACATATGAAGCTGATTGCAGAGGATTTCTCGATGTTCGTTCAATGCATTCTTGCGCTGACTCTTGTTTTGACTCTGGCCTCGGTCTCGTGGGCTCAGGCTCAGCAGGAACAGTCCCAGGACTCTGGTACCAGCACGGACCTGTGGATCATGCCCGGCTCCGATTTCGTTCGGCCCGGGCTGGGCGCCAAAGCCAACTACAACATTGGAATCGGCCACACCTTCGGTTTCCTCAAGAAGGATCCGATTGGAGATGAAGTGACGTTTGGGTACACCTATGAAGATGCCGGATCTGGCTTCTGGCACTCGCAGTTTGGCTCACACACTGAGAGCCTGGGAATCATGAAAAACGTCGGACTGCCAAAGACAAAGCGTATTACCGGCTATACATGGATTCAGCTAGGCATTACGAGCTTTACCGGAAACGCGACCGTACAAAACAATCTCTACGACGGGGAGTCTCTTGGCGCAATTATCCACCTTACCTCGCACAATTCCATCTGGATTCAAGACACCTTCAACAAGGTTTTCACCGTTCCCTGGTACACGACCGCAAGCATCGGATACACGTGGAGTTGGTGATTCGACATTTCTAACCGGATTGTCCGCCGTGAAAGGCCAGTCTGGTTCATGGAACTTCGGTGCCATGAGTAAAAGTCGGAGGTAGTACGACGCCGCTTAAGCGGCGAGAAAACATTAAAGGAGGAGTATCGAAATGCAAACTGAAATAGGCAATGGATTTTCACTAGCAGGAACGCAAGGTTCGGCCGAAGACTCGGTGTTCGAGACCATGGTGCGCGTGGAGCATGACCTCAGCGACGTGATCGCCGCTTTGGCTTTGCTCGGAGTCAAACGCTGCTCTCAATGCAAGCAATTCTTCCGCTCCGCCGATCCCGGCGCCCTCTTTGAGAACGGACATATCGTCTGCTACAAATGCATTCCCGACTGGTGGTCTTCAACCTCGCAACGACTCGGCGTAGCCGACCGAGAAAGGCTTGAGGCGAAGCTGGCATCGTGGCTGCGGAAGCATCACCGGGCCGAAGTCGTAAAGGAAACTCCCGGCACGGTGCTTGACGCCAGCAACGCCGAGTTCCAGCTGGTAGCCAAGTGTGTGGAGTGCGCTGGCTCGGGAAAGCTGATGGAAGGCGAGCGCTGCCGGTTTTGCAATGGATTTGGGACGGTGCGAATCGTGGTGCCGAAGTAGCAGCGTGCCGCAGGACATTGGCAAACCAGGCTAGAAAACAGTTAAGGAGGTATTTGTATCCGAAAACGCAACTGTGCTCTGTAATAACTTTGCGTGATTACAGAGAGACGCTTGGATTCCTTTGACCTAACTGTGGCAACTTCCCGGCTACCGTGCCGAACGTGGCGAAGAAGCCGGCACGATGAGATCGCTCCAGCTACGGCCAAATTCAGCGAGTCTCAGGCAATTCCGGCCCGTTGCAACAAATCATGGAAGCGCCGATCGGGACGGTATAGATCCCATTTGGGGTCGACGGTCAGAAACACAATGTGAACGTTGCGCTCGGCATAGGCGCGATCAAGCCAGTGGAAGGTTGCGGATTCATCTCCCACGCCAGCATAGACCAGCGCAAGGTTGCAGGCCGGGACAAAACGGCTGGCCGAGTTTGCCTGCATGACACGAACCAGCTGAAGAGCCTCTTCCCGACGGCCCGTCGTGGCCAGTGTGTAACCTCTGAGAGCAAGGGGAAGGGTGTTGCCACCGGACAATTTGAAAGCTTTGTCGGCCTCATCGATGGCGGCGTCGGTTTCGTGCAACTGCTCGAGAGCTTGCCCCAGCATCATATGGGCCACCCAAAAATTCCCGTCGATAGCCAGCGCGGAGAGCGCCCGCTCTTTGGCTTCCTCGAAACGGCGGGCCTGGAAGAGGAACTGAGCTGAAATCGCCTGCATGACGGAAGAAAACGGATCGAGCTCGCGGCCGATCTTCATCTGGGCAATTGCTTCCTCGTGGCGGCCGGTCTGCGACAGCACATGCGCCAACACTCGGTGAGCAACAACGTTGTTGGCATCCAAATGCAAGGCATGGCGCAGTGAACTCTCTGCAGCAGCCCAATCCCAACCCATCCAGAAATCTACAATTCCCAGCGAAGTGTGCGCTTCCGAAAGCCCAGGATCGATCTGCACGGCGCGCTCGGCCGCGGCTTGCGCCTTCTGCCAGGAGTCCCGCGGTGGAACATCGCTGGTGAGCGGCAGATACGCATAGGCGTCCGCGAGCCCGGCATAGGCGACGGCAAACCCCGGGTCGTCGTCGACCGCCGCTTGAAACAGCTCAATGGCCCGGTGTAAGTTTGGCGGTGTGAGGTGGTTCCAACAGTAGCGTCCGCGTAGATAGAAATCGAATGCGACGGCGCTGCGGGTTTGTGGCCCAGCATTCTTGCCGGCCCGATTGGGCGAAAGCCGCACCTCGACCTGCCCGCATATTGCGGATGCCAGCTCTTGTTGGACGCCAATGAAGCCGGTGGCGCTGCGGTCATAGGCCGCGTTCCACACTTGAGACTGGTCGCTAGCGCCAATCAGGCTGGCGACGATGCGGAGTTGGTCACCTTCCCGGCGCACGCTGCCCTCGAGAACATAGTCGACTCCAAGTTCGCGGGCAATCTGCGTAACTGGCTTGGTGGTGTGCCGGTAGCTCATGCAGGAAGTGCGCGCAATGACCCGTATTTGCTCGGGATTGACCCGTCCGAGAGCCGCGATGGTTTCCTCCGTCAGCCCGGCGGCGAAATAATCCTGTCCGGGGGGGCTGGACAGGTCCTCGAAAGGAAGAACGGCGAAAGCGAACGGCCCATTCGTGAGTTTCGAAGTGCTTGCTGCCAGAGGCTGTTCTTGCTCTTCGCCGACGGTGACCGAGGCGATAAACCGATAGCCTTTCCCGGTGACCGTCTGGATAAAAACCGGCTTGTCGGCCGACTCATGAAGGGCGTGGCGAATCTTGCCTACGGCGGTGTTGATGCCCACGTCGCTCTCAAGAAAGATGTCCTTTCCCCAGAGTCTCTCGACGATCTCAGCACGCGTGACCAATTCACCACGGCGAGTCAGCAGCAGCAGGAGGAACTCCATCGGAAGTCGTTCCAGTTTGACGGGTTTTCCCTTATGGCGCAGTTCGTAGGCCGTCGGATCCAGCTCGAAATCGCCAAAGCGTGGTTTCTTGAGGGGCATAATTCGAAGTTGCGCCGGGCCGCGCGCTGCGATTTTACAACAAGGAACGGCTAACTCGCTGAATCCAGGGCGGAACGCGCTTCTGCAAGAATTCAGACAATCTTCATACTGTCTCGATTGCCAGTTGTCCCCATTGCCGCGATGATGCCTCGCACACAGCGGGGCTCTCAGCCCGCATAAGTGAGGAGCATACCCATGCGGAAATTGATCCTAACCGTTTTCACTCTGCTACTCGGCGCAGCGCTCGCTGGTGCGAACGACTTTTCCCAGCATCACTGCGGTCTGTGGACCCTAAGCGGTGACTACGGTTTGGCTATCAGCGGCACACGGCCAGCGCCAGGCGTCACTCCACTCATGATCGAGCAGATGATTGGGACGGCCATTGACACATTCAACGGGGATGGGACATTCACCCAGACCGACAACATCCACGGATCGATCAGCGGCTATCCAGCCTCGGCTGTCGACCGTCCAGGATCGGGTTCTTACACCCTCAACAGCAACTGCACTGGGACCATGTTGTTGAACAACGAAGGCTCGCCTCAACTCACCTTAAGCATTGTGGTGGTCGACGAGGGCCGAGAAATACGAATTGCTGTGGTTGCACCACCGCCGGTGTTAGTCACCTCGAACGCGCGGAAGATCCATTGATTCTTGGCTGAGGGGGCGGACTGCCCCCTCAAACTCTTTAAGTTGGGGTTTCTGACAATGCGCTTGCGACAAGTCTATCCATGGAATCCGTCAGTCGCTCTGAACCAATGAATTCATACCGAGCGCTGTACGCCGCGTCACTCGTACTGCTGGTAGTCATCGTTGGTTGTGGCAGCGGGGAGTTTAATCCCAACAATGTGACTGTAACCGTTTCACCGGCCGCTATTTCGCTCCCTGCAAACGGCCAAGCGCTACTGCAAGCGACAGCTAGCCATGGCTGCGATGGATGCGATGNNATGGATGCGATGGATGCGAGCCCTTTATTAGTTGGGACATCTCCGAGAATAACGGCGCGAACTGCACTCGGACGGACACGTTGCCGGCTGAGCCATGCCCAGGTGGTACGATTCAGGGAGCGACAGGCTACGATGCCCTGCTTGTGACGTACTTCGCTCCCAGTACTCCGGGTACGTTCCACGTTAATGCTGACGACCTCTTCTTCTCCAATTTTTTTGGCCCGGCAACTACCACGATAGAAGGAACATCAGTCGTCACGGTTAGTCCCTGAGCTCGAACTTCACTCGCCGACGATGATTGGTAGGGAGCCTCGCGGACGGCGGGAGGCCGCCTATCGGCTGCATGCGACCTGCGAGATTGATCACGTCTGATAGTCACTCGACTCGGCAGTAGGTTTCACCAGATCGGTTGGAGCAAGGAAGTTAAAATCAGCATTTCCATTATCTGTAGCGCGTACGGAGTTTTTGCGGAGCACAGAGTACAATGGCTCCCGTCTGTAAAGGGAATGCTGGTTTTATGGGCGCTTGGATAGCATTTGTTTCCCGCATCTGGAGCTCCCCAGCGCCAAGGTCCAACGTCAGATGAATATCTCAAACAGGGGAGAACTGCCGTGTCTTTTCGTCGCTGGTTCGTGAGATACCGAGCCATGACGCTGCTGCTGATTATCCTGACTTTAATTGTTTGCCCTGACGCAGCCCGTGGTGACGATAATGTCCGTTGCCACGTCGTCCCTGCCCACGAGCCCTCCGCTGCGGAAAAGGCCTATTTGGCCGGTAACACAAGCCAGGCCGAAGCACTTTACCGTGAGGCGCTCAGTAAATCACCACATGACACCACGCTAATCGCCGGACTGGTCCGATCCTTGCTCCGCGAACAGAAAGTCGAAGACGCGAGCTCCACGATTGGCGCCGAAATGCCCTTGGCGCCCAACTCGGTTCCCCTGCTCACCGCCTTTGCTGAGGTCGAATACCGCCAAGGCAAGATTGCCGAAGCTGCCGTCACCGCCGACCAGGCCTTCCGGATCGACCCTTGCAATCCGCGCCTCTATCTCATCCGAGCCCGCATTCTTCGCCTCAACTCCATGTATGCTTCTGAGCGCCGCGCCCTCGGTATTGCTCACTCTCTCGATCCCTCCGACATCGATATTCGCCGGACCTGGCTCGGTACTCTTCCGCTCACCCAGCGCATCGATGAACAGAAAAAGTTTCTCGCCTCGGCCAACGGTATGGACCCCGAAGAGCGCACCCGGGTGGAAAGTGGCCTCGTCAATCTAGTCAGCTGGGCCAGCAACCCAGATCAAATCTGCCACCTGGTTTCCACTGCCAGCTCGAGCGAGCTTCCCCTAGTCCCGATCTTTTCGAAAGGCAACAGCAGGTACATTGAGAGCTGGGGACTTCACGTTTTTTTCAACAACAATGAGGCCGGACTTGCGGTCGATACCGGCGCCTCCGGGCTGTTCATCAACCGTGCTATTGCGGAACGGGCCGGGCTCAAACCCATTGGGCGAGTCCAGATCAGCGGTGTCGGAGACCAAGGCCCCGCGGGCGGATATGCGGCACACGTCGACTCCATCCGCATCGGCTCCCTTGAGTTTCGGGACTGCATCGTAAAAGTTATCGATCGCACAGATGTCCTCAACATCGACGGCGTTATCGGTACGGACGTATTCAGCAGCTACCTGGTGACTCTCGACTACCCCATGCGCAAGTTTCTGCTCTCCCCGCTCCCGCCCCGCCCGACCGACACCAGCGGCACCCCCGCCACCCTTAACATGGAATCTGGAGACCCAGTTGCCAGCTTGAGCAGTGTTGGCCCCGGTTCATCCGCCCAGTCCACCGGCCCACAGGACCGCTACATCAGTCCCACGATGAAGGACTACTCCCCTTTCTTTCGCTCCGGGCACTACATAATCCTTCCTACGCTTCTAAACGGCAAAACCCAGCGCCTCTTCATGGTTGACAGCGGCGCGTTCAGCTCCAGCATCTCGCCTGAGGCCGCCCGTGCCGTGACCAAGGTTCGCGGCGGCGATCTCGGCGCCGTCAAAGGAATGAGCGGCGAAGTTGCCAAGGTCTCATTCAGCGACTCCGTCATTTTCCGGTTCGCCGGCATCCAGCAGCAGAACAATGACCTGGTGTCCTTCGATACCTCCAGCCTGAGCAAAGGCGCAGGTTTCGAGATCTCCGGTTTCCTCGGTAGCACCGTCCTCCGCCAGCTCACCATCTCCATCGACTACCGTGACGGCCTCATTAGGTTCGACTACGACCCCCGCCGCGGCAATCACTTTTACTGACAATGAGCACAGCCTAACAGCCTAAAGAGTGAGGCCCTGAATTCCGCTGGCCGTACCCGGCCAAATTTCTTACTAATGGTTATTTTCGATCCGAACGCGCGCCTGATCGTTGGTTTCCAACCTGTGTCTCGCCAAAATTCTGCTGGGCTGTGAAATCAACAGTTTGCGAGATTTCCTCACCTCGCTCACCTGCCGATGGCGGATGTCAACATGAAATACTGTGAGACTTCAGTTGGCTCACAAGCGAAGCCCAATTTTTCGGGCCGACCCGCGACGACCTTCAAAAAAAGGTGCTGCTCGGCCCGCAGCTTGCACCAGGAGGGTAGCCATCACGGGGAAAAGAAACCCAAGAAGTTAAGAATCAGCATTTCTATCATTTTAGGGACCGGTGCGGAATTTCTTGCGCAGCACAGTTGCTCGTCCGCGACTGATCATGGATAGCGCGACGAGAATGCAGTACACTCCAATCAAGTTTGCGTCAGCTATCTTTTTGCGTACGAGCAGTCGTCACTCTGCCTTGCGGGGCGCCTTGGTCCGTCGTCATCCATAAGCCCACCGACGGAACTCCGGTTTTCAAGAACTGTGCGATCACCCTCGTCAGCATGCCGTCTGTGACGCTCGGGACGACGTGCAAGGACACTCTCCCGGGACGGAACTGGAGATGCTACTGTTCATATGCACCGATGTCGATGTTGCTTCCTTGCTCTCGCGGATTGCCCAAGAAATCCACTGTACCTACCAGCGGGCATCCCCAATAATCGCCAGTTTCACCAGTCGTGGTGCTGCAAGTTAGACTGCTCAAAGTGCTGCCTGCATGTAGGACAGGCGAACCCGCTTGCACTTGCAGGTTAGGCGTCGTCAAGCTCAGGAACAACGGGTTCGCAAATTGAGAGTTGCTGTCTTCTCCCGTCGCCGATTGATACGAGGAAAAGCTGTTATAGTCCGTGCCATTCCAGAGAAACTCGGCCGACGACGAGCTCACGGAAGAAAAATAGAGGTTATGATCCACATTCACCGGATCAGGCTCGGAATTTGCGTAGTTGTTGAGGAATAGACCCTGAGACGTGGCATAGACGACGTTGTTCTCAAATACGTTGTTCGTAGCGTAATACTGCACCTGAACCTCGCCGCTCCCAGTGTTCTTGGTGTCATCCTCGAACAGCGTGTTATTTACGATGGCAACATATTGGCTACCGCCCACATTGCTGGCGTACCCACCGATGGAAACGCCCACGGAATTGGCGTTGTAGACCACGTTGTCGCGGATCGTGACATACTGCGCATAGTGGCCAGAATGCTCGCTGGCCGCTTCGATATTGAGGTCGCAAGCGTAGACCAAGTTGCGTTCGATCACGACGTTCGAGCAGCCATCGCAGTAAATACCGTCCGCATCGTATTGATTTCCCTCCCCGGGATTGTTAATGGCGCTGATGTTGTAGACCGTGTTCCCGATGATTTCGCCATTGCGGGCGAAGTCCACGGACGGACTGGGCGCCACGCCCTCGAACCCGACGGCATCAATCCCGATATTGTCGTTATCGTGAATAATGTTGTTGGAGATGGTGAAGTTGGTTACGTTTCCATCCACGTTGACCGTTTCACTGTTGCCGGTCTTCAGATCATAAACCTGATTCCCGCTAATGGTGATGCTGTCAATCGAGGCCGATGCGCTCGAACCGTAAACCGAAATGCCAAAAGCGTTGCCGTTCGTTTCCGAAGTGGTCGTGATGTTGTGCACCAGATTGTTCAGCAGTTGAATGTTGCTACCTGCGCCGGTGACCCAGATTCCGGCCGGAGTGGCATTGGCGTTTGAAGTTGTGTAGTTGCGGATCTCGAAGCCCTGAATGGTGACGTAACTCTGATTCACGATATTAAACAGACCCTGTGTGTCTGAGGCCGAGGGGGTAAGCCCCGTCCCATCGACGATTACACCGGCCTGACCGAGGTAGCTCGCGAAGGTCACTGAACCTGCCGCAGCTGAACCGGAGACCCCAATGTTTACCGACTCGCTGTAAACGCCCGGGAGCACGTAAACCGTATCCCCAGCCTGCACCGTACTGGCCGCGTGCTGAATCGTTAGCCAAGGAGCGGCTAGCGTGCCTGGGTTGGAGTCATTGCCTGCAGTCGAAACGTAAAACGTGTTTCCGCTTCCCGTCGTCACTGCCGCCGTCACGGCTAGCACGGCTGCCGGACTGCTGGTCAGGCTCCCTACTGTGGCTGTGATGTTGGTGCTTCCGGCAGCCACTCCTTCAGCCAGGCCCGCAGCGATCGTCGCGTCGGCCGGAACCGAAGAGGTCCAAGTCGCACTCGAAGTCAGGTTCTGGGTGCTGCTGTCGCTATAGTGGCCGGTGGCCGTGAACGGCTGGGTTGCACCGACCGTGATGGAAGCCGAAGCCGGGCTGACGGTGATGGACTGCAGAGCCTGCGTGTTGGACAACGAACTGCTGCTGCTGCCGCCGCCGCAGCCGGCCAGGGCTATTGTCATTAGCGCCAGTAACCCATAAAGCGGCAAAAATCGTCTCATGGCAGACTCCAAGAATTGCGATTCCCAGATCCTAGCAAGTCCGTTGCAGAACTTCGGAACTTCCGCCAACACTTTGGTTGCACTCCCATTGGCATTTCGGCGGGTGGGCACTTGCTAGGTAGTCCTAACGTTGCGTTGGCTCGTGGTGATTCGCCTTCGCGGGTAAAGAAGCCTGCGGGATGCGGTAGTCAGCGGTATTCTCAAGGACTACATCGAGCGTGAAGGTTGGGACTTGTAAAACCGCATCAAGGGCGAACGCTCGCCGGGTGGGCGTTGGGTTTTATCAACCTTCAATGATGGAACTGCCTACTTCAGGCCTTCCACGAGATACAAGTCGGAGAGAGTCCGGTGGTAGCCGTAGACACAGGTTGTGGCGTCGGGTGTCAGCAGAATTGGACCAATCGTCACCACTCCGGCTGGATCGGATGGCATAAGCTGCTTCCACAAAGTGCGGTGACCGGTCTTGAGGTCGATGTGGAATACACGCGCCGGCAATTCACCAGGTTGGTACACGTAAAGCCCCCCATCGTTGCTGAACGTGATCGGCTGCTCCCCCATTACGAAGCCTGGGATCGGCTTTGGCGGACTCCCATCAACTGGGTACAAGTAGCCCTGTTGATCGGGCCCGATCGCGGCGATGAGCTGCGAATCGGGCGAGATCGCATAGGCTGTGCCGACTACCCCTTCTGGGGAGATAGGTTTAGAGTTGCCCGACGCGAGATCCATGGCGTAAAGGCGCAGACCGTGACCGGCTTCGTCGCCGGAAAATAATATCCTTTTACCATCAGGGAACCAGCGAGCCCAAGTGTGATTGATCGAGTCACGCGTGAGCAGTTTGGCGTCGCCGACCCCGGTAGGGAGAAGTCGAAGCTGGGCAGGAGAACCGGGGGATTGAGCGACCACCCACTTGCCGTCGGGGGACAACGCTAGTGCGGCGCCTTCGCCCAGTAAAATGGCGGGCGAGCCGTCGGTTTTACGAACGTAAACTGCATACGTGAGTCCACCCGACTTCGAATAAGCCAGGCCACCCCCGCTGCCCTCTTCATCGAACAGCAGCTTCTTCCCGTCGCTGGAAAGGTCCCCGGGGTACGAGTAATCGAACCAGGATAGGTCCTGCTCCTTTGCCTCCTTCCCAACGATTGCCATCAGTTCACGCCGCCAACTGGCGCGCGTAAGCAACACGCGACCGTCTTTCCAGATATCGAGCAGCATCAATGTGCCCGGCATTCGGGTAACCAGCCGCTCATGCCCGTCAAGAGTGACGGCGGACAGCGTTCGGTCGATGCCTGACTTGCTGGATGTGAACCAGACCTCGGTGCCATCAGGTGACCACGCCAGGCCCTGCACCGTATACCAGTCCCGCGATAGGACTCTCTTGTTGGCGTTCAAATCCACCACGACCACCGATCCACCATCATCGCCTTCGATAGGATGATCGATGAAGGCAATGCGGTCTCCCTTCGGCGAAATGCGCGGATTGCCGATCCAGCCTCCCGATTCGTAAAGTACCTTGCCCGCCGGGTATTCAAGCCTGTTGCGACCGTTTACATCGCGAACGATGGCGAGGTCTTTGCTGTCGGGTGTCCAATCGGCCCATTGCACGTTGTCCAGGATTTCGCGCGGTGCACCGCCAATGAGCGGAGCTCGGGCCAGTGTGCCAGTGACGACCCACGTCCCAATCGAACGAGCATTCAGCAACACGGCCATTTCGCCATTGGAAGAAACCGAGAGGAGCTGGGTCCGTGGCAGTCCCATGGACCGGGATTCTGGTGCTTCGGGCCGGGCGGTATAGACGTCGCTGGGGTTGCCTTGCCACGATGCGCTGTACAAGAGGGTTTGGCCGTCGGGGCCAAAGCGCGCTGTACGAATACTTCCCCGCCGGAAAGTGATTTGGTGATACACCGGTGGAGACGGTAACGGCTCAAAATACAGCAGCCGACCTATGTAGATGCCAACGGCTAAGGCGACGAGTGCCGTGGCCAAGCTGATACCGGCTATCAGTCGGGGCCGGCCTGCGGCTTTCGCCGCCGTCGGCCCTGTGGCCTGATCCACGATCGGCGAGTTCACGGCAATCGGCACCGTTGTGTGGTGGGAACTCCCATCACGCTGAAGCCTGCGTAGATCACCGCGGATCTCGGCAGCAGTCTGGTAGCGCAGTTCCCGGTCCTTCTCCAGACACTTATTGATGATGTGCTCCAATTCCCAGGGCAAGCCCGGGTTGATGGAGATTGGCCCGCTCGGGGCCTTGTGCAGGATGGAATCAAACAATGCCGCGGAGGTTACGCCCTGGAACGGCAGCTTGCCGGTTGCCATTTCATAAAGCACGACCCCAAACGAGAACAAGTCCGTGCGAGGATCGAGCTCTTCGCCCAGCGCTTGTTCGGGCGACATGTACGCCACGGTGCCCATCGCCGTGCCCGGCGTCGTGAGAAGTTCCGGCGCCACGTGGGGAGNNGATGTCGCGGTGCACGATGCCACGGCTGTGGGCAGCATCGAGCGCGTCGGCAATCTGATCAGCCAGATTTATGATCCGTTCAGTTGGAAGAGGACGTATGCCAATGCGGTGCTTGAGCGTGGACCCATCGAGAAACTCCATCGCGATGAAGTGCTCATCGCCTTCACTCCCGACGTCGTAAACCGTGCAGATGTGGGGGTGATTCAGCGCAGAAGCGGCACGGGCTTCGCGTTGAAACCGCTCCAGTGCTTGGGAATCGTTGGAGATTTGCGGGGGGAGAAACTTGAGGGCTACATAACGGCCGAGGCGGGTATCCTGCGCTTTGTAAACGACACCCATGCCACCGCCGCCCAGTTCTTGGGTGATGCGGTAATGAGAGACGGTCTTTCCGATCTTTGCGGTTCCCACAGTCTGGTCCACAAGGATGCAGCCGTGGGGCATCAGAAGTCAATTCTTGCCAGCTTTATGGATTACGACTATAGGATACTTTGATCTCGAGACTCGTGTGCTCGAAACACTTGACGACCCGTTCGGCCCAAGGTTGTTACCTATGTAGCCGGTATATTCTGTAACCCATGTCTCTGGGCTGGACAAACCCCTTCGGGCCAAAAGTGTAACCCATGTCTCCGGAACGTTCTGTTACCCATGTCTCCGGAACGGACATGAAAAGATTGGTCGGGGAGAGAGGATTTNNTTCTAAGTGATTGCTGTTGAATAAGTTGCGGACGTGTCGCTGATGCTTGTTGAATTCTGATGAAGTCTGGTGCTTTCGCAGCCTCAATTTTGCCTACAGTCCTCTGTGTGGGACCCGGTCGCCTAGACGTATGCCCGACCTTGCGTTGCGGTCCTCGCCACACCCAGCGGTGATAGTCCGTCCGACAATTGCCTCTTGAGNNCGCAGCCATTGAGAACTGAGTCGTGAAAACAGCCGGCGAGGGTTCTCCCCACGGAGTTTCAGCATGTTGCGCGCGAGACAGATCACCCACAACCTCACAATTGCCTGCAGTCGTCGCGTCAGTTACTCTTACCCGAACAGCTTTCGTCCGAGATCGAACCCGCCTTACGCCGGCGTTTTGGCGGATCGCATTCTCGACGTTGTTACATCCGGTCAAAGGCAGACGGAACTATCGCCGGTCCCTGCATCCACTATGATCCGACGTCCAACCAACAGCCCAGACTCGACGTGGCGACGCAATGGCATCCGTAGATTCGGGAAATTGCTGTTGCAGACTTCGATCCGATATCTGGCGGATCTAGGAAAGGACATTCAACACTCGATACGGACGCTCACCGGCTCTCCGGGATTTACCACGGTGGCGTTGTTATCTCTCAGTTTGGGAATTTGCATCGCAGCCTGCGCGTTCAGCGAGATGAACGGCATGGTGTTGCGTGATCTCCCGGTGGTTGTGAAGCCAGGCGAACTCGTCGCTCTGGAATGGCCAACCACATACCCGGACTACAAGCGCTTTCGCGAGCGTAGCGACGTATTTGCTTCGGCAGGGGCTTACATCGCTCCGGTGCCGTTTGCCGTTTCCTTTGGTGGGCACAAAGAGCGGACATGGGGACATCTTGTCAGCTCATCATACTTTTCCACGCTGGGGGTGAACCCGGCCCTCGGCCGCTTGTTTGGAGCGCAGGAAGAGAAGCCCGGCCTGGCACCCGAGGTGGTTGTGAGCTACCGCTTCTGGGAAAACCACCTGGACAGCGACCCGTCGATTGTTGGCAAGACGATACAGATCAATGGGAATGCGTGCACCGTGATCGGAGTAGGACCGAGAGACTTCCTGGGGGCCTCTCCCGCGCTCTATCTAGCGGATTTATGGATACCTGTCACCGTAGGCAGTAAGCTGGCGCCGGAATTGGGCAACCATGTACTGGAACGCCGTGACCTGTCGTTGTTTCATGTAGTGGGCAGACTGAACACAGGGGTTACCGGCGAGCGCGCAGAGGCCGAACTCGACTCGGTGGCGCGCCAACTGGAGCAAGATCGCGGCGCAACTCGGAATCCGGACACGAGCCGACGCATTACCCTGGCTGCAGGCGGCAAGCTTCTCCCGCTCCGCAAGCAGGACTTGCCGTTTTTCACATCATTCTTCTTGATCATGGCAGGGTTGGTAATGCTGATCGCGTGCGCCAACGTCGCTAACATGGTGCTTGCTCGAGCCATTCGGCGGCGCAGGGAAATCGCAATCCATCTGGCCCTTGGCGCGGGTCGTGGTCGCCTAGTGCGACGCTTGGCGACTGAGAGCATTCTGATCGCAACAGGCGCAGGCGTAATCGGTTTCGCAATGTCTACCTGGATCATGTATCTGGGCTCTCAGCTGCGGATGCCTTTTCCCATGCCAGTCACCTATGACCTCCGGCCCGACTGGAGGGTCTTCTTGCTGACGCTCGGATTGACTGGCGTTGCCGGACTCGGACTTGGCCTTGCGCCCGCGTTCCAGGCAACACGGGGGAACCTCACACCCGCATTGAAAGACGGCGGAGCCGTTCTGTTTCCCAGGTTCCGACGCCTAACCCTGCGTAACCTGCTGATGGTAGCCCAGGTCGCAGGGTCACTGACTCTACTGGTGATTCTCGGTTTGTTGTCACTGGGCATACAAACAACGCTGGGAATTCAGGAAGGCTTCAATCCTCAGGGTTTGTATCTGATATCTCTGGACCCGATTCGCGATGGCTACTCTGGGCAGGAGGCGGCAGCTTTCCTGCATAAGTTGTTGGACCGCGTGAAGACGCTGCCTTCGGTGACCTCGGCGAGCCTCACAGAAACCATTCCGGTTGCCGTGGGCAACACGGCCCTGAGATTCTCGGAGCCTACCTCCAGCGCTCTAAGGATTCACCGGTGTTGCATGATGCCGTGAAATACCTTGTGGGTAAAGACTATTTCGATACGACCGGCGTCCCAATCCTGCAAGGCCGAGGATTTCGCTCAGAGGATGAAGCAGATAGTTCATCAGCGGTAATCGTGAGCCAGGAGCTCGTACGCAAGTATTGGCAAGGGGAAGACCCGCTGGGGCGACAAATCGAGGTCAGCAACGGCGGAATATTCCCGGCGAAGATTATGCCGGGCTCGATGGACTACCGTCCGGCGGTATCGAAAAACGTACCCCAACTCTTCGAGATCGTGGGAGTAGCCAGGGATGTGCCCAATGACCTGCTGATGAACAAGAGACACCCGGCAATTTACTTCCCACTTCGTCCCGTAGACTTCGCTACGCCCTCACTACAGGGTGTGACCCTGATGGTGCGCGCAGCTCCTGGCGCGAACGCCCTGGAAGCAGTGCGCCACGAGCTCTCGACCTTGGACGCGAAAATCATTCCCTTCAATGCGCGCAGCATGAACCAACAAATCGCGGAATTCATGTCTCCTCTAAGGTCCGCTGCGTGGACGTATGGGCTAATTGGAACATTCGGACTAGTTCTGGCTGCCATCGGACTCGCGGGAATGACGGCATATTCTGTGGCGCAACGTACCCGCGAGATAGGCATTCGCATGGCCCTGGGTG
>PKYX01000210.1:7038-19108 GCA_003132825.1 Acidobacteriaceae bacterium | reverse complement strand
AAGTTGCCGACCTCCGGATGGGAGAGCAAATTGTAAAAGGCAGTGGGCGGGAGATAAAGATGCGTGACCTGGAAGCGCTCGATATTACGCAAGACTTCGAGCGTATCAAACCTCGGCATGATGACGTTGGTGGCGCCAATTGCGAACATGGTGAACGCCACCACACCCGCGGCATGCGACAAGGGTGCAACGTTGAGGCATACCGCGGCGGTCTCCTCCGAACGCCAGTAGTGCGAGGCCATTTCGGTCATGGTCCCCCACGCCAGACTCGTCACTCGCACACCCTTGGCCGCGCCAGTCGTACCCCCGGTAGGTACGATGCCCACCAAACGGTCGAGGTTCCCGGAGGAATCGGCCCAGTCCAGGTCATCGGCTTCGGTTCCTCGCTCCATGAACGACAACAGCGAGGGATTGCCGTCATCCTCGCGATCCATGCAGATTAGGTGACGCAGCGACGGAACCCGGGCTTGCAGCTCCGCGACGTTGGCCTTGAAGTCACTGTGATAGAAAAGCCAGCTCGTCTCCACGTAGTTCATGTAGGCCGCGTTGTCCTCGGTCGAATTTCGGTAGTTGATCGGAACCCAGACGGCGCCCGCGCGCATCATGCCAAGCATGCAGAACAGAACCTGGGCATTGTTGTGCGAGTAGATGGCGGCGCACTCCTCGCCACGCAAGCCGCTGGCCCACATGGCGCGTGCGATCCGAACACTGATGGCCCGCATTTCCGGATAGGAATAGAGCGCCTTGCCGTCAATGACGGCAGCCCGATCGGGATGCGCATCCGCGCCCTTGTCGAAGTAATCAATTGCTCGCATAGCTAATAGCCCCCGGGCCGTCGGGCCCGAGGTCGGTCCGATTACGAATGGAGCTTTGCCTTGGCCAATCCGTGACTTTCGACCGTTTTCAGCAGCTCGCGATGGCCAAACGCTTGCGCCGCCGAGGCGAAGCCGACTTTTTTCGGCGCCGAGTGAATCAAATTGTGGGCCGCCCACGCCTGGATGAGCCCGGTCTGCTTATAGCAGCAGGTCCCGAAAATGACGCACTGAACAAAGTCGGTGGTGCCGCGTCCCACAATTACATCGATTGTCCTTTGCTCGCGTGAGTTCTCCCGCGGCGGCGTGCTACCTTGCACCGAATTCGCCATTTCGGCCAGCCTGCGCTCTTGTTCTTCCTTCGGCAAGGGGCGGATTTGCTCCTCAAACAGCTTCTCTGTCGCCGCGACGCCTTCCATGATTTGGCGGTCGAGCAACCCCCCAATGGAGCGGACATTGGCAATCTGAGGATGGTCCTTGAACCAGACGGGATGGGGAAAACCGCCCCAGGCCAGTGCCAGCTGGGTTTGAATCGAGCCGGGCACAACCACGTCATAGCGGGTGGCGCGAGGCCAAGGCTTGTACTGGTTTTGCTCCAGGTAATAGCCGTCGGTCTGAATGACCGCAAAAATCGTCTGTGTCGAACCAAACGTGGGTATGCCCTTGAACATGGTGAGAGTCTCGAGCGTGTCAATGGCGGCTGAGTCCACACAGAGGCGGGCCGCGGCATCGCTAACCGCCGACATGAAGGCCGTTCCAGGGGCGGCCAGAAGCCCCTTGGCGGCAAACTTAGCGCCCCAGTTCTCCGCGACTTGTCGCGCCCATGTTTGTTCACCTCCGATGTCGAGGTAGTGACATCCAGCCCTCAGCGCGGCCTCGATCACACGCGGGCCGTTATAGATGAAAGGGCCGACCGTATTACAAACCACCTTGGCACCGGTAAAAAGCTTGGTCAGTTCATCCACCGAGCCGTCGGTTTCCGCGATCTCGTAATCTGCCGTCTCGATGCCAGGCACGTGGCTGATCACGTCCTCGATTTTCGACCGGTTTCGCCCGGCCGCGATGAAAGGTACGTTGTACTCGCGCAGGAACTCGGCTATGAGGCGGCCGGAGAATCCGTTGGCTCCGTACACCACGACAGGTCGCTTCTTATCCATCGTCGAACCTCTGAATGTGAGTGACTTCTTAAGAATAACTATAGACCCGTCCTAGGCTCGGTCCAATCCTGCGGATAAGGCGACAACTGCTTCGAAGAATTCGAGTTGCGGCGCTGCCGGCCCCCCTCATCGGTGGCCCGGATAGTGAAAAACCCGCCTCGACCGGCAGCGTTCCGAAGGGCGGGAGCGTCTGAAACCAAGTGCTTACCCACCCCCCCAAACCGGGTGCATGCTGGCCCGGAACCCGATTCTAGGCTAAAGTATCTTTATTGCTAGTAGGCACCTTTCTGTAACCTAGTGTCGGGGAGGACCCTGGGAATGGAAAACTACGATTGCCCGGTCACGCTCACGGCGAACATCATTGGCGGCAAGTGGAAGCCGTCGATCTTGTTTTTTCTCGAAGGCGGAACACGCCGCTTTGGCGAACTTCAAAAGCTGATCCCAGGACTGACCAAGAAAATGTTGACGCAGCATCTTCGCGACCTCGAGCGGCATGAAATTGTTCGCCGCAAGGTTTATGCCGAAGTCCCTCCTCGGGTGGAATACTCTCTCACCAAACATGGGGAGAGCCTGAAGCCGATCCTGAAGCTGATGTCAGCTTGGGGAACTGAACACCGCGCCCGGTACGGTAGCGTGCTCGATGAACGCCGGCGTTCCAAGGCTCCGCCGGCCGTGAAGCGCTCCCCGGTGGACGGGGAAATTCCCCTCAGAGCCTGAAGATCACACTCCGCGATGAAACGAATCGAATCCCAAGGAGAACTCTCCATGGCTCGCCACGCAAAAGGTTTGCTTTCTCAGTACGACGACACCTGGCTGATCGACGGAGTACGCACTCCATTTGCGGATTACAACACCGTTCTTGGCCTGGTTTCACCCACCGACCTGGGGATCAAAGCCGCCCGCGAAGTTTTTCGCCGATCCGGCGTCCCGGCCCAGGAGGTCGATGCCGTGGTGGCCGGGAACATGGCGCAGTCTTCGTTTGACGCCTATTTGCTGCCTCGTCATATCGGAATCTATGCAGGGGTTGCGATCGAAGTACCGGCTCATCTGGCGCAACGGGTGTGCGGTACGGGCATCGAAGTCATCCTGCAGGCCGCCGATCTGATCAAGTTGGGCAAAGCGGAGTTGGCCTTAGCGGTCGGCGCCGAATCCATGACGCGAAATCCCATTGCTGCCTACACGCATCGCGGCGGGTTTCGGCTCGGGCAGGTCGAGTTCAAGGACTTTNNTGCTGGCCAAGCGTTACAAGATTTCGCGTGAGGAAGTGGACGGTTTGGCCGCCCAGAGCTTCGCCCGGGCAATCGTAGCCCAGAAGAACGGCTTCCTGGCCGGCGAGATCGTCGCCGTAGTGAATGAAACCTTTGAGCTCGCAGGCTACCAACCGCGGGCGATTCGCCTGTCCGGGCAGGTTCAAGCCTTCAGCCAGGACAGCCATGTCAGACCGTCCCCGGTTGAGGTCTTGGCAAAGCTTCGCCCTGCCTTCGGCGGTGTGCAGACCGGCGGCAACAGTTCTGCGATTGTCGACGGCGCCGCTGCCACGCTCGTTGCCTCCGGCCGCTTTGTACGATCGCACAACCAGAAACCTCTAGGGCGGGTGGTGGGCGGGGCGGCGGTGGGCGTGCCCCCGGAGAGCATGGGCATCGGGCCGGTGCCCGCCATTCGCGCCCTTCTCGAAAGCAGCGGGTTGCGCCTGGAGCAGATTGACCGTTTTGAAATCAATGAGGCCTTTGCCGCCCAGATCCTTGCCTGTGAGCGTGAACTCGGTCTCGATCATCAGCGGATCAACGTCAATGGGGGCGCGATCGCGATTGGCCATCCCCTGGGCGCGACCGGAATTCGCTTGGCGGTTACGCTGGCCCGGGAACTGAAGAATTCCGGCGGACGTTACGGAATGGCAGCCGCATGCATCGGCGGCGGACAAGGAATCGCGCTGCTGATCGAGAATGCCGGGGTTGACGCCACCGGCAACCAGTAATCCGGCTCGTCGGCTCGGTGCAGCAACCCAGAGTCGTCTGGCTACGCGGGCCAGATCTGCAAAGCGGTTCGAGAGAGGATTTCCTGCTGCGTTTCCTGGCGCAAAGGCAGGGCGCGGAAGTCGTCGAGATTGGTCTTGATCTCCGGCACCCCGGGTCCGGGCCAGTCCGTCCCGAATAGGGTTTTGTGCGCGATCTCTTCTAGGCGTGGGAAATAGTTGAGCAGCAACTTCGGCGGAATGCCGCTGATGTCCAGGAACACGTTAGGATGGCGCCGCAAGAGGAAGAACGCAGTGTGCATCCACAGCGGACGTCCGCCATGCGCCAGCAAGATCTTCATCTTGGGAAAATCGACCGCCACGTCATCGACGTAAATTGGATCTCCGTAGGTATTGCGCGCGCCGGGAAAAATTGACGTTCCGGTGTGGAACATGACCGGAATGCCATTGGCTTCGGCGGCACGGTAGATGATTTCTAGCTCTTTGACACCGCGCAAATAGTCGTTCGGAAACAGCAGTTGGTGCGGGGGGTGAATCTTAATCATGCGGATCTTCAGCCGCAGAATCTGCTCCACGTCCGCCATGATGTTGTGGGAGTGCCGGGGATGGAGACCGCCGCATGAGATCAGCCGCCGGGGGTTTTCCTTTGTATAGTCGGCAATAAACTGATTGACCTCGGAGGTAAACCCAATCACGTCGGGCGCAAGATAGTTGATGAGAGCGGCGCGATCCACGCCAGCGGCGTCCAAATACTTGAGAAAGGCCTTGGGGGATTTGCAGTACTCCTCGATCTGTTCAAAATGAGGCCGCTTCCGCCGGATCAGCTCCAGGGCTGCTGGCTTGACCATCTCCATAGGATGAATGTGAACGTGGCAGTCAGTGATCAAAGTTTATCAACCTGAAAACGTTTCCCGTGGTATATCCGACGAGCCCAGGTCGCGATGGCGCAGGCAACCGTTACGAATCCCTGATTGCGGCGGCCTAACTTGATCTTGTTGCAGCGTACAGACCCCGCAGGAAAGTGTCGCCGACCTGGCGAGCTAGGGCAGTCGCCTCCGGATCAATCCGCGGGTTGTACCAGGTATGAAGCCAGTTCATGGTACCGAACAGGCTCATGACGGATACCCGAAGGTTGAACTCCAGTCCATGCTCGTGCCTCAGCACCTCCACAAGGTCCGCGCAACTGTGGTAGTAACGGCGCTTGAGCGAACGGATCTCGGTGCCCAGGTCGCCCTCGAGCACATCGTCCTCGTGGGCCAGTACTTTCATTGCCTTGTGGTTTTCCGCGAGAAAATACTGCAAATGGTTGAGGATAAAAGTGCGCAAGCGTTCCTCCGCACCGCTCACCCCCTCCAGCCGCTGACTCAGGCGCTCCACCACCGTGGTGAAGTAGTGCTTTTGAATCAGATAAAGCAGCTTTTCCTTTGACTCAAAGTAGTAGTAGAGACCCGCCAGCGACATCCCGCTCATGCGCGACAAGTCGCGCATCGATGCTCCCTCGTACCCTTTTTCGTAGAAGACAGCCGTACCATGTTCGAGGATCTCAGCCAGCCGGCGCTCGAAGCGAGTGTCCGTGCGGCGAGTGGCAACCGATGAAGTGAGAGAGGCTGAACCCATAATTGATCGAACGTTCGTTCTTTTGAGAACACTATATTAAGCGCAAATACGCCGGATCACAATCGATTTCCGGGTTTTCCCTCTCGGCTCTTCGCCCCATCCAGCTGCCCCCTTGCGGTTTCTGTCTCGTTCTAAACCGCGCCTTTGTTTTCGTACACCTTCTTCACCAACTGGCCTTTCATTTCATAGCGAGGCAGCGTGCCCGCGACCACCAGCTCCACCGAACATGGAATGCTCAGAGTTGCTTTGATCCTTTTCTCAATTTCGTTTTTCAGCTCAGCCAAGTTGCATGGCGCCGCACTGTGCTCGACAACTATCTTCAGCGGGGGCATCACCTTGGGGCCGGGTTCCTCGAGCACGATCCGCATCTCTCCGGTGGTCCTGGGATGAAGACTGGAAATGATGTCCCTGATCGCTGACGGAAATACGTTGACTCCCAGCACAATCAACATGTCGTCGGTGCGCCCAATGCAGCGCAGCCTGAAGCTCGTGCGTCCGCAGGGACAGGAGGTGCCGAGCACGGTCACGCGGTCGCGCGTGCGGAAGCGCAGCAAGGGAACGCACTCGCGCTCTAGGCTCGTGTACACCAGTTCTCCGCCCACTCCCTTCTCGATGGGCAGGCTCTGTCCATTCTCCGGATCAACGATTTCGGCGAGCACATATTCCTGCCCACAGAAGTGCATGCCGGTTTGGCGGGTGCATTCGCCGAACAGAATTGGCGCCATATCCGCGTTTCCCAAGCCTTCAGTGACTCGGGCGCCCCAATCTTCCTCGAGCTGCGCTCGCACCGCCGGGATCCCAGCGCCCGGCTCCGCACCACAGAAAAGCTTCTTAAGTCCCAATTCCCTTGGATCCAATTTCGCTTCGCGCCGCACCCATTCGGCAAAGTAGGTGGCGTAGGACGGAGTGCAGTGCATGGCGGTGGCCTTCAGCAGCTGAATCGCCATCAGGGCCTTCTCCGAGGCGCCGGTCCCAATGGGCACGAACATGGCGCCGATCGACTCAATCGCGTCCTTCGAGGAAAGGCCGGCCACGAACATGGTCAGCCCGGCGGCGTGGATTACGATATCGGATTTTCTCAGACCCTGGGTGTAGAAAGACCTGGCTGTCGTGGCGGTCCACACCCTGGCGTCAGCTCGCGTGATGCCGACGAAGCTGGGCTTGCCGGTAGTCCCGGTGGAACTGTGAACTCGTATGATGTCGTCTAACCGGGCTGCAACGTGCTTCCCGAGCGGGGGCTGGGCGGCCTGACTCTCGCGCAGTTCTTCCTTGGTGGTGAAGGGAAATCTCACCAAATCGCGAAGCCGCCGGTAGTCCTTCCGGCCAATGCCCGCAGCCTGAAATTTCTCCTTATAGAATAAGGAGCGGGCAAACAGGTAGTCCAGCTGCCGGGCGAGCTTGGCCTCCTGAACTTTCTGGACTTCCTTCAGAGTCGCGGTCTCAATCTTGGCGTCCAGATACTCCGAGGTTGGCATAGAATCCCCAACAGCATCACAGCTGGCTTTCGGTCGGGTGGTGGCGTCAACAGGTGCCCCGGCCCCTTGTCGAACGTACGTTATAATTCTTAGGCGATCGAACGCTTCACGGTGAGGCCCAACTATTCTCTACGGGACTCCGAGCCTGTCAAGAGAAATGGCGAGGTTGCGGCGGCCTCCCGATTTCGCTTGTGGTAGCATCCGCGCACCGTCCCAGGACCCAAATGCAAGGCACGATGATGAAATATCCGCTCACGCTCCAGCACAGCTTGGAGCGAGCGGGAAAGCTATTTCCCCGGGTCGAGATCCTGTCTCGTCTCCCCAACCATTCACTGCATCGTTACACGTATGCAGACTTCTACCGCCGCGCCCGACTGCTGGCCGAAGCCTTGCAGAAGGCAGGTCTCAAGCGCGGTGACCGAGTCGGAACCTTGATGTGGAACCACTACGCGCACCTGGAAGCCTATTTTGGCATTCCGGTTTCGGGAGGGGTCCTGCAGACTTTGAACCTCAGGCTGGCTGCGCACGACCTCGCTTACATCGCGAACCATGCCGGGGACCGGTTCCTGATCGTGGACGACATCCTGCTGCCGCTCTACGACAAGATCAAGAGCGCGGTGAAGTTCGAACGCGTCATTGTAGTTCCTCTGACGGGAAATCCGGTTTCTCGCGAATACCAGAGCTACGAGGATTTCCTGGCTACGGCCTCCGGCGATTTCACCTATCCCGCTTTGGACGAAGATGAAGCTGCATCGCTCTGCTACACCTCTGGCACCACGGGAGCTCCGAAAGGCGTGACCTACACCCACCGCTCGGTGATGCTGCACAGCTTCCTTCTGACCACGGTGGATAATTTTGGCATATGCAACGCCGATGTGCTATTGCCCGTGGTTTCCATGTTTCACGTCAACGGCTGGGGATTGTCCTATGCGGCGGCGATGGTGGGCTGCAAACAAGTGCTTCCGGGGCCATACCTGGACGCGGAAAGCCTTCTGGAATTGTTCGAAGGGGAAAAGGTTACGGTTGCCGGCGGTGTACCGACCATCTGGTTCAACGTGGTCGACGCGCTCGAGAAGCATCCCGGCCGCTGGAAGCTGTCGCCGATGCGAGTCCTGATCGGCGGTGCGGCGCCGCCCGAAGCCCTGATCCATAAGCTTCATCAGTACAACATGAGGGTGATACAAGGTTGGGGACTTACGGAGAGCAGCCCGCAGGCCACGACCAGCCGCCTTCTGGCACATATGCAAGATTGGCCGACGGACGAGAAGCACAAGGTCACTGCCAAGGCTGGCCTTCCCGTACCCTTTGTTGAAATGCGAGTCGTGCACCAGGCGGGGGAAGTTCCTCGCGACGGGACCACCATGGGCGAAGTCCAGCTGCGCGGTCCTTGGGTCGCCGCCCAATATTACAACGCGCCGGAAGAGACGGATAAGTGGACCGAGGACGGTTGGTTCCGTAGCGGCGACGTCGGGACGCTTGACGCGCAAGGCTATCTCAAGATCGTGGATCGCACCAAGGATCTTATCAAGTCGGGTGGCGAGTGGATCAGTTCGGTAGACCTGGAGAATGCACTCGTCGCGCACCCGCAGGTGCGCGAAGCGGCGGTGATTGCCGTGCCCCACCCCAAATGGCAGGAACGCCCCGTTGCAGTGGTCGTAATGCGCGACGGAGCCAATGCAAGGGAAAACGAGTTGCGCGAGTTTCTGAGCGCAAGGTTCGCCAAATGGCAGTTGCCGGATGCGTTCATCTTCACCGATGAACTTCCTCACACCTCCACCGGAAAACTGCTCAAGATGGAGCTGCGGCGACGTTATCGGGATTGGCGCTGGGAGCTTTGAGGCTGCCGGATTCGCGGCCCACGAAGCTCCGAGCGCCTAGAAGGTAAATTTCGCCGAGAACTGCAACTCCCGCGGGTTCAGCATTGTCCTCGCCTTCCCAAAGGAAGGGTTAGGAGTTCCCGGAATGCTCACCGGCAATAACCCCTCGGCCAGCCAGGCAGGCGGTGCGGCTGCTGCGGCCTGCGTCGCACAGGAAACCGACCCATTCTGGATGGCCATCGTGGCGGCGTCATTGTAGTGCTGCGGGATGACGGGACTGGCGCCGCAGAACACGGGCGATCCGTACACTGAGGTTACTTCGTCGATATTCGGTCGATTCAACACGTCGAAGGCGTCGACGGAGAGGTTGAGCTTCACACGTTCGGTCAATTGGAAAAGCCGGGACAGACGCGCATCCCAAACATAGAGCGGATCGCCCGTGTAAGTATTTCTCCTCACCGTGGTCGTGCAATCCGTGACCGAAGTGCACGTGCCGTCCACTGGCGCGCCTCCCACGCGGTCCGTGCTGCCGCCGGCTACATCCCCGAAGGTATTGTTGCCAGCGAATAGTGTGAACGGCCGTCCCGACTGCAATGTGATGATGCTGCTGAACTCGAAGTTTCGCGCGAAGCCGTGGTCGGGAGTAGAAGCCGTAAAGTTCGTCACCAAGCGATGACGTGCATCCTGGTTAGAATTGGCCCGCTCGTTCTGGTAGTCGAATTGGTTCTCGGGCAGGTTGATGAAGGTCGTGAAATTGCCGTTGTCGATGGTGTGCGAGTAGGTATAGTTGGCGGTCAGATTCAGATATCTTCCCATTTTTTCGAGCGCGGTCACGGTCAAGCCATGGTAGACCGCGTCAGCTACGTTGTTGTTGTAATCGAGGAGGCCTCCGCTGAGCGTAGCCGGCACGGCACCCCCTGGCACTCCAAATTCCAGCCCGCTCGGATTGGCGAGGGTAGCGAAAAATGGACCCAATCCGAGCGGCCCGAGAGTCGGAGTGCCCTGGCAAGGAGTGAGCGAACCGGAGGGGTCCAGCAAGCCTTGCGCNNTTTCCGCGGACCAAGCGGTGCGCAGCCACAAATAAATAACCCAAATTGATGGTCAGGCCGCGTCCGATCTGCCGGTCGATCTCGAGACTCGCCTGCTCGGCATACGGAAGGCGCCCATCCTTTTGTATGCCTCCGGAACCGACGCCGCACGCACCCGCTGGCCCGGCGACCGTCAAAGTACAGGGGCCCGTGAGGGTTGCCGGATTGTACGGCTGATCGGCGAGTATGCCCAAAGCCGTCACAGCCGCCAAGCTGGCCGGGGCTCCGCCGACGCAAAACGAGGTGGGCAACGGTGGACAGGTAAGGGCCGGTGTCCCGGGATACCCGGGTTGTGCGCTCAATTGCCACCCGCCGTTGGCCGCACCGTTGTGAATCATGGGAACCGTTACCGGCGTCAAACCGGACGCGGCGCAGTTCGCATCCGCGCCCGGCGGCTGGCAGAAATATCCCGGAATCGTCTTCTGGTTTCCCGTGGTGTAAAAGAAAGTCAGGTTGTTACGATCAAAGAATATTCCGAAACCGGCTCGCACCACGGTTTTGCCGTCCGGGGAGTAAGCCAGGCCGACCCGGGGTTGGAAGGTACGGTAGTCTGGGTTCACGGTGCCGCCTAGACCTGACTCGAAGTCCCAGCGCACGCCGTAGTTCAGGGCCAGCTTGGGAGTGACGCGCCACTGATCCTGGGAAAACAACCCCCAGTAACCGTGATTCAGGTTGTAACCAAAATTCGAATATTCGTTCGTCGGAAACGCATTCGGCCAGCCACTGCCAAATCCGCCGCCGGTGGCCGGCAACGGGGTGTAGCCGTTGTAGAAACCATTGCTACAGGCCACATTCAGATTCGGACAGTTCGCTCGCGGCAGCGCGGTGCCCCAGTACAGGAACGAAACTCCATCCGCGAGCGGTGATAGAGGACAACCCGCCGCGCCTGGCAGCGTTCCGGCGGTCCCGGTCGTGGCTCCTGCCACAAAGTTGGAGAACGCGTACAAGCAGTCGAGATCGGGGAACAAGATCCGCTCGGGCTCGAACCCGGGGTAGTTGTTCCAACCCCAGATATAGTTGCCATCGAATCCAAACTTCGCCAGATGATTGCCCTTCACCCAAGAGACCGAATCCGAACCTTCCGCGCGGCTCTCGTAGATGGCGTCATAGGTGCCGAAGTTATGGCCGAATTCCAGGTCGTTGACGACGCTCAGGTCGGGTTCGCCGGTCGCTCCGGGGAAGTTGTAATGTCGCCTTGACCACTGGAACAGCGCGGTATTGACCAAGGACGGTTTGAGCAGCGTACTGACCGTTCCCACCAGAGATTGGTCGCGGATGAACAGATTGCGTCCACCGCTCGGAGTGCCAATACCGCCCCCGTCCTCGGTGTTGCCGATCAATTCGCCTGTGTCACGCGCATCCTCCACCATGTAGCGAATGGCCAGCCGACTGTTGGCATTGATCTGGTGGTCAAGGCGGGCAAATCCGTAGTCGTTGTGCAGCGTCTTCAGCGTGGAGTTGAGGTAGGAGAACGGAGAGCCCGTACACTGCGCCGGCGGAAGAAAACAGCCCTCAGGCGACAAGCCCAAGTAACCTTTTGCCTGGTCGATCGCGCCGATGTTGTTGTAAAGATCGGGCGCAAATGTTGGGGACTCCGCGCGCCGCTGTCCCTCATAGTTCAGGAAGAAGAACGTGCGATCCTTCTTGATCGGTCCGCCCAAGGCGCCGCCAAATTGGTTCTGCCGCAGCACGTAAGGCAAGGGCGACGGTTGCAAAAGCGACCGTGCGTTGGCGGCATCGTTCTGAAGGTAATCGTAAACCGATCCGTGCAGGTTGTTGGTCCCGGACTTGGTGACGATGTTGACGATCCCGCCTAACGCCCGGCCATACTCCGATCCAAAACTGTTATTCACGACGCGAAATTCCTGCACCGCCTCCTGGGGTGGTGTGGCGCGCTGTACGCCGCTGATGCTGTTGACGAAGTCAGCGCCGTCGACCGTAATCTCATTGCTGAACGAACGCATTCCGCCGAAGGAGATTTGCGTTACCTCAAACTCGGTGAATGTCGTCCCCAGACTGGTTCTGCTGGTCGCAACGCCAGGCGTCAAGAGCGCGAAATCGGTGAACCGGCGCGTGCTAGTAGGCAGGGAGACGATCTGCTTGGCGTCGATCACCTGGCTGACTTCGGTGCG
>PKYX01000210.1:382-7031 GCA_003132825.1 Acidobacteriaceae bacterium | reverse complement strand
TGCACGGTCAGATCGTAGTTTCCTGGGGGAAGGTTCGTCACCACGTAGTAGCCGACGTCGTTCGCGGTAGCGCTGAACGTCTGGTTCATACTCACATCGCGCAAGGAAACCAGTGCCCGGACCACCGCACGTCCGCTGGTATCGAGCACGGTACCGCTGAGAGTGGCGTTGGTGACGTCTTGAGGAAATGCGCGAAGGCTGAACAGTGCAACAACCGCGAGAACAACCAAGACAGTCGAAGACGGACGTGGTCTCATGGGCTGTACCTTTCTAGAGCGAACGTACGTTCGGTAATGCGCGGACGGAGGACCGTAAGTGGCAGTATTTTGCATAACCTGGGGTAGGTGTCAAGACAAATTGCAAGGCCGCCTGTGCAGAATCTCGCACGCCACCCCGGTACGGAACGGTTTACTGCCATCGATTACGGCCTTTGAACTACGCAGCCACCGCTGGTTTGCCCCACACTTCGCGGGCAGTCTCGGCCACCAACCGGAGCTTGGCTTCCTGGTCCTCAACGGACAATAAATTCCCCTCCATCGTCGAGGCAAAACCACATTGCGGACTGAGGGCCAGCCTCTCGAGGGTGGCAAAAGCCGCGGCCGCCTCAATCCGTTGTTTCAGTTCGTCCTTGCTCTCCAACTGCGCCTTCTTGGAACTGACCAGGCCGAGAACGATGGTCCGGTCCTCCGGGACCTGGCGCAGGGGCTCGAAACCACCCGAGCGCTCGTCGTCGTATTCCAGCAAGAAGCGCTGGAAGCGGGTATTGCGGAAAATCTTCGTGATGGGACCGTAGTCACCGGCGGAGTAAAACTTGCTTTGATTGTTTCCCCGGCACAAGTGCAGACCGAAAACAATTCCCGGATGATTGCCGATCACCGCGTTATCCATCTCGATCGAGAGATCAAGAAGCTTGTCGGGATCGTTTCCGCGCTGACGGTAGCCTTCCCGCAGCTGAGGATCGAGCAGAGCGGTGTATTGCGGAGAGTCGATCTGAATATAAGCACAGCCGAGACGGATCAATTCCTCGACCTCATCCCGCAGAATGTCTACCAGGTCGGCCAAATAATTCTCGATTTTGGGATATGCGGATTTTGATTTTTCGCTGTCGTAGTATGCCGCCGCCTGCTGCGCGCTGATCAGGGTTGTCTTTCCCGGATGATGGGTACGGGCGCGCAGATAGGTAAATTCCTCGGCGCACAATGGGTGCTTGCGCCGCAGCCGCGAAACCACCACCGGACGCGGCATGACCAGCTTCTCGCCTTTCTCGTTGCGGAACGGGATCGCCCAACCACCAAACTTGTCGAAGCCTTCGACCGCGTCGATCAGGTGCCCGAAAAATGCGTATCGGCGCATTTCTCCGTCGGTGATCATTTCCACGCCAGAGCGAATTTGCAAGGCAATCGCCTCGTCCACCGCTCGATCTTCCGCCTGCTTGAAGGCCGAGTGGCTCAGCTCGCCGGCTTCGTGCCGCTCCCGCGCTTCCTTCAGATACGACGGCCGCAAGAGACTGCCCACCACATCGCTTCGATACACGCGCCACCTCCCCGACTCCGGATTTGGTCTCCAGCAAAGTCAACGCAACGTAGTATAGGCCCGTTGTCAAACTTGAATTGTGGAAGCGACAATTCCGGTTGTAGTAAGCTCACTCCGCAATCGGCTCCGCGGATTGAGAAATAGCAGGAGAGATCATGGCTCAGCGCATCAAAGCGACGGTGGTCGGCAGTTATCCGGTTCCCTCCTGGCTGGTGGGCAACACTTCGCGCCTGGTGTTGCGCGACGCGGTGATGGCGGTGATGAAGGCCCAGGAACTCGCGGGGCTCGATTTGATCACCGATGGCGAGCTGATGCGTTTTGATCCCAGTCATCCCGAAACCAACGGAATGGTGGACTATTTCGCCTCGCAGATGGATGGGATCCGCAAGCATTTCGCACTTTCCGATTTCGATCGCTTCCGCTCGGACCGTATCTCCGGGCATCCTCTTCTCACCGCAGGCATGGTAGTGGGAAAGATAGGCGAAGGGACATTAAACCTTCCAAAAGATTACGAATTTGTGAGCCCGCTGACCAAACTGCCGCTCAAGTTCACCTGTACCGGTCCACACATGCTGGCGCGCCTGCTGACCAATTGCTTCTACGGCGATGTGGCCGACTTGGCCATGGACATCGCGTCGGTGCTCCGCCGCCAGATGGCGATGATCGAAGCCGAGATGGTGCAGCTCGACGAGGCTAGCATCGTCGGCTATCCGGAGGACGCACCCTGGGCCGCCGAGGCGATCAACCACGTGCTGGATGGCATCCTGAACGAGAAGGCGGTTCACGTCTGCTTCGGCAACTATGGCGGACAGCCCATCTTGCGAGGCTTCTGGCGTGACCTCGTGCCCTTTTTGAATTCTCTGCGCACCGACCACTTAGTTCTGGAATTTGCCCGGCGAGGCTATGACGAATTGCCGGTGTTTACCGACCTCAATCCGAAGATTGCGCTCGGCATTGGTCTCATCGACATCAAGGATAACGAAGTAGAGAGTCCCGATCTGGTCGCATCCCGCATCGAGCATATCGTGAAAACACTGGGGCCGGAGCGCCTGCGGTACGTCCATCCGGACTGCGGTTTCTGGATGTTGCAGCGCAGTGTGGTCGACCGCAAGATGCAGACTCTGGTTGCGGGCCGGGACCTGTTCGAAGGGCGAGGTTGAAACACCGTTGGCATTATGTTTGATGGATTTCCGATAGGCGGGGATCGATGGGGCAAGACGAGAAAGCGTTGGTTCGAGCAACTGTCTTCGGCCACCTTGCGGGGATCGTCCTGGCCCCCACGGTCAAAGCGCTATCCGACAGAAAAGTATTCGACCTCTTCGGGACGTCTTCCCCGTGGCTGGACCTCGATCAAATCATGGAGCACACGCGCGGTAATCGGGGATATTTGCGCGTGGCCCTGCGGCTTCTGACGGCATGTGGGTGGATGAGACAACGTCTGGGAGATCACGAATCCCTGGCCTACGAGCTCACTCCTGAGGGACGGATCGCGATCCAAGTGGCGCCCGCGCTTTACGGTCAGGCGGTTTCATTTATTCCCAAGGCGGTCTTTCTCGAGGATTTCTTATTTGGCAGCTCGGATGCCCCGGTGCTGCCCTCGCTCCAGGCGCTGGTTGCGAGGGTAAGCGAGCGCTGGGGAATCAGCTCCAGCGCAGATCCCGCGACCGCCAAGGTGTATGGGCAGATCCGTACTCATCTGGATGGGATGCTGGTGGGGCCCGCGATGGTGGCGTTTGCTCGCGGCGGAGTTCTGGAGCAGCTTGGGCAAGGGCCTCGAAGTCTCGAGCGCATCGCCGGAAACCGCACCAGTCTTGGCCACCTATTCGACCTTCTCGCCACGCAGGGTTGGCTTGAACGCGACCGCACTCTGGTTCGGCTGACCTCTAGCGGCCAATACGCGGCCCAGATTGCCACTTCCTATGGCGTGACGGTCTCTTATCTCCCACTGTTGAATGCGGTCAGCACATTGCTGTTCGGAAATCCTCGCATTCCACGGNNAAGAAAGTGGACGAGATCGTGGTGGAAATCTTCAACCGCCCCATCGAGCGCCAACCGCAGGGCATCTCCGACATGGGCTGCGGGGACGGCACTTTTCTTGAACACCTGTACTCAGTCGTGAAACACCGGACGGCCCGCGGCGCCGTACTCAACCAGCACCCCTTGATCCTGGTCGGGGTTGACTTCAACAAGGTGGCGCGGCGAGCGGCGAAACAGACGCTGCGCAAGAGCGAGTGCGCCACTTACCACGTCATCGGTGGCGATATCAATCGTCCGGCGCAACTGGCTGGCGATCTTGAGGAACTCGGGCTCGACATTCATGATCTGCTTCACGTCCGCTCCTTCCTCGATCACAATCGCCCGTATTCGTCGCCGGTCAATTATGCCCCCGGGACGCGAAAGGCCGCGTCAACCGGCGCATTTTGTCACCTCGGGGAAGAAATTGCTCCCGATGAGTTGGAGGAAAACCTGGTGCGGCACTTGCGCCGTTGGGCTCCTTACGTCGGCCGGTTTGGNNTTGGACTGCTTGTTCTCGAGTTGCACACCTTGCCGCCGGAATTGACGGCGGCCAATCTGGAAAGGACGCCGGCAGTCGCTTACGATGGAACCCACGGCTATTCCGATCAATATCTGGTCGAGTTGCCCATCTTCCTGGAATGCGCTCAGGAAGCAGGGTTGCAGGCAGATCCGCGATATCAATGCAGGTTCCCCGCGTCGGAACTAGCGACGGTCAGCCTCAATTTCTTCACCACGCCCGCGAGCGCCCCGTCTTAGGTCCGAAGGGCCGGACCGCGATTTCCCTGCCCGAGCCACACCGATCGAACGGCGTTTCGAGATCCCGGGAGGGCCGGCCCCCTAGGACGAGATTTATTGGCTGTCGGGCCCGCGCTTTTTGTCCGCGAGGCTTTGGTTCGCGCGGAAAATGACATAGGCGCGAACGGCTGAAACATCCGGGTGCGAGAGTTCTGGCTTGAAAGAAACCATGCCGCTCCTCTGCAGCATGCCTCCCAGCACGACGCCGAACCACTGATCACTGTCCAGGGTATTCGAGTAACGCAGATCGGGCAGGATGCCGCCGCTGACGGCTACATCTCCGTGGCACGCGGCGCAGTATCGCTGAAATACCTTCTCGCCTCGCTGAATCTCAGCCGTGGAGGCGACCGATGGCGGAGGATGCAACACCGGTTCCACCACTTCCGGCAGCGCAGGAAGATTCGCCTTGCCGCCGAGCTTGAACGCGAGCATGCGGCTCACATTTCGCACTCTGCCCGACTTGAAAGAGACTTCTCCGGCGGCCAACGGGAACACCCCGCCCCAGCCCGCCAGTACGGCAATGTATTGTTCGCCACCAACGGTGTAGCTTACCGGTCCTGCCATTACGCCGGTCTGCGCATCGAAGGACCAGAGCTTCGCGCCGGTGTCGGCACGATAAGCCTCAAAGTGACCGTCGGCTGTGCCCTCGAACAGCAGATTCCCGGCGGTCGAGAGCAGGCCGCCGTTCCAGGGGCCACTTCGTTCGATCGCCCAGGTCTGCTTCTGATGGACCGGATCCCAGGCAACCAGCTTACCCTTGACGGTATCAAGAATCGCTTTCTTGATTTCTGGGTTCTGCGGCATTCCCGCCGCCACGACATCAATGCCATAGTTGGGAGCAAATTTTCTGGCTTCAAAGTGCTCGGGCGATTTGTACAAGAAGCCCAAATCATTGACCGGTATGTAAACCTCGCCTGTGAGCGGACTGAAGGACATGGGTTGCCAACTGTGCGCGCCGAGAGGTCCCGGAACAATGGGCGGCGGGTGGTTGCCTGCGTAACGAGCAATCGGCGTTTCCATCGGCCGGCCGGTTTTCAGATCAACCCCCGTCGCCCAATTGATGTAGGTATAGGGCGAGGCCGAGATCAGCTTTCCTGTGGCGCGATCGAGTACGTAGAAGAAGCCATTCTTGGGCGCCTGTAACAACACCTTGCGCACCTGGCCTGCGATGGGTATGTCGGCCAGGATGATGTGTTCATCCGAATCGAAGTCCCATTCGTCGGCCGGGTCTTCCTGATAGTGCCAGACATATTCCCCCGTATCTGGCTTGAGGGCCACGATGGAGCATGTGAAAAGATTGTCGCCACCCTCCGGACTGCGATACTTCCCATTCCACGGCTCGCCATTTCCAACCCCGATGTACAGCAAATCGAGCTCCGGATCGTAGACAATCGAATCCCACACCGTCCCGCCGCCACCCGATCTCCACCACTCGCCCGTCCAGGTCTTGGCGGCTTTCTGAAGAATCGGACTCTCGAATGGCTTCGAGGGATCGCCCGGCACGGTGTAGAACCGCCAAATCATTTTGCCGGTTTCGGCGTCATAAGCGGAGACATATCCGCGCACGCCGAATTCTCCGCCGCCGTTTCCGATAATCACCTTGCCCTTGACCACGCGGGGAGCGCCCGTGATGGTGTAGCGAAAAGTAGGATCGATGGTAAGGGTCTCCCAGACCAACTTGCCGGTCGTGGCATCGAGCGCCGTCAGCCGACCGTCCAGCGTCCCCAGGAAAAGCCTCCCGTTCCAAGCCGCCAGGCCACGATTCACCACGTCGCAGCAGGCATTCACAGCCCACTTGGGGTTCACTTGCGGATCGTAGGTCCAGAGCAGACTTCCCGTGGCCGCGTTGAGCGCGACCACTTTGCTCCAGGCGGTGGTGAAGTACATCACGCCGTCGATCACAAGCGGCGTGGCCTCCTGGCCGCGATGCGTATCCAGGTCGTAGTCCCAGGCCAGACCGAGCTGATCCGCGTTCTGATCATCGATCGCCTTCAGCGGACTGAAGCGCTGTTCGCTGTAACTGCGCCCGTAGCTCATCCAGTTTCCCGGCTCCTGATCGGCCTGGACAATCCGGGCGTCGTTCAAGTCTGCCGCCTTGGCAGACGGCTTGGTTTCAATGGCGGTTTGCGAAGGCCCGTGGCAGCCCATGCTAGCGGCGAGAATCAAGGTCAGGGCGATGGCCGAAATACGCGAGCCCAGCATCGTGTTCCACTCCCAACGGTCAGTGTTGAAGCGCCTCCGAGCTCGAATGCAACTATCTTGCAGCCCGCTCCAGTCGCGCGACGGAGCATAACGCTACGTCGGC
>PKYX01000210.1:0-257 GCA_003132825.1 Acidobacteriaceae bacterium | reverse complement strand
TCGCGGAAGGCGACGCCGCGGACATTGATAACGCCGTGAAAGCGGCCCGCAGAGCGTTTGAGAGCGGTCCTTGGCCCGACATGTCGCCCTCGGAGCGGGGACGGCTCTTGTGGAAGCTTTCCGACTTGCTCGAAAAACACCGCGAAGAATTCGCCGAGCTGGAGACTCTGGACAACGGCAAGCCCCTGTTTTTCTCCCGTATTGTCGACATCCCGACCGCCATCGAGGTGTTTCGCTACATGGCCGGCTGGGCGACC
>PKYX01000513.1 GCA_003132825.1 Acidobacteriaceae bacterium | reverse complement strand
CCCATGGTGGATGTGATGCTGGTGTTGCTGATCATCTTCATGGTGATCACCCCCATGTTGCAAAAGGGTGTCAGCGTGGACTTGGCAAAAGTGAACAATCCCGAATCCATGCCCGACGCCGACAAGGAAGACGCCCTGATCGTGGCCGTCATGCGTGACGGCAGAGTTTACTTTGGACGGGATCAGATCAGCCCCGACCAATTGACCGACAAGATCAAGGATCGCCTCGCCAGCCGGACCGACAAGCGGGTTTTTGTGCGCGCCGATGCCCGGGCGAAATTTGGTGCGGTGGTCGAAGTGGTGGATAATGTCCGCGCCGCTGGGGTCGACGATTTGGGTCTGCTGACCGACCAGAAAAAACAGACCACAGCTCCGGGCGCCCCGCCGACCGGCGGGCAATAAGGAGAGATCAATATGGGAATGGGAATCAGCTCGGGCGGTGGCCAAAGCGCGAACATCAACGTCACCCCGCTCATTGACGTGCTTCTGGTGCTGCTGATCATCTTCATGGTGATCACGCCTCTCACTCCGAAGGGACTGGATGCCTTGGTGCCCCAGCCTCCGCCGCCCAATGCCCCCAAGAACGACACTCCGGATCGCACCATTGTGGTGCAGTTGATCGATCGGGGCGCGGGCCAGGATCCGGGCGTGAAGATCAACCAAGACGATGTGACCTGGGACACTCTGCAGGGGCGGCTCACCGACATCTACAAGACGCGCGCCGAAAAGGTGATGTTCGTGAAAGGGGACGACAACGTTCCCTTCATGGATGTGGCCAACGCGATCGACATTGCGCACGCTGCGGGCGTGGACAAGGTTGGACTTATCACCGCGAAGATTGAGTCGGGCCAATAGCCCATGCTGGGGAGAAGATCAGGCGCGAACCAGGGCGAGAAACTCTGGCCCCGTGGCCCCCAACGGTTGGCCGCGCCGGATTGCCAAGGGAGACGCATAACGCGATGAAAACGAACGCACGGATGCTGGTATTGATGGCGGTGGGCTTGGCGCTGGTCTCCGCTACCGGCTGCGACAAGTTGAAAGCCCGCGACCAGTTGAACAAAGGCGTGCAGGCTTATAAGAACGCCCGTTACGAAGAAGCGATTGACCACTTCCAACAGTCTATTTCGCTTGACCCCAGCCTGCTCAACGCCCGGCTCTATCTGGCTACCGCCTATACCCAGCAGTACATTCCTGGCGCCGACACCGAAGACAACAACCGCATGGCCCAGCAGGCGATCGACGCCTACAAGTCGGTCCTCGAAAAGGACCCTAAAAACATCACTAGCATCAAAGGAATCGGTTATTTGTACCTGAACATGAAGAAGTTCGATCAGGCCAAGGAGTACTACCGCAAGGCCACCGAACTCGATCCGAACGATCCCGAGCCTTACTACACGGTCGGCGTCATCGACTGGACGCAGGTCTACCAGCCGCGCATGGAAGCCCGTGCCAAGCTCGGCCTCAAGCCGGAGGAGGCCCTCAAGGACAAGAAGGTCTGCGCCGAGCTCAAGCAAAACAATTCGGGGCTGGTGCAGGACGGCATGGACGCGCTCAGCAAGGCGCTTGATTTGCGTCCCGATTACGACGACGCCATGGCGTACATGAACCTGATGTACCGCGAGCGCGCCGACTTGGAGTGTGACGACGCGGGGGCTCGCACCGCCGACTTGAAGAGCGCCGACGATTGGGTGGATAAGACGATGGCCACCAAGAAGGCGAAAGCTGCCAAACAGCCGGGCGCCCAGGGTATTACGATGGATCAGAACAACAACTAGTTTTCAGCGTCTCCTCAGAAACCAAAACCAAGGCCTCGAGCGCTCGCTCCGAGGCCTTTCGTTTGGAACTCGCTCGACGGCCATGGGATCTGGCGAGGAGATGCTTCCCCCATCCGGTTTCGGAATTACCCTGTTCTCGCTGTAGCCTAGGTAGAATGGCAGCTCGGTGCCGCGGGCCCGGCATCGACCCAGGGCTTTTCTGCGCCTGGTTCTGGCAATCCGGTCTTACTGATCTGGTTTACGCATTCGGTTTCGAATCTTGTCAGGGAATCATGTTCAAGAAGATTCTCATTGCCAATCGGGGGGAGATCGCGGTGCGCGTGATCCGCGCCTGCCGCGAACTGGGGATCGCCGCGGTCGCCGTCTATTCCGACGCGGACCGCTCGTCGCTGCACGTCAGCCACGCGGATGAGGCCTACGCCATCGGGCCGTCTCCGGCAGCGGAGTCTTACCTGAACATCCCGAAAATTCTCGAGGCGGCAAGACNNAGCTTTGCCGCGGCTTGCGCTGCGGCGGGCGTTAAGTTCATCGGCCCGCCGGTGGCTTCGATGGAGATGATGGGATCAAAGACGCGGGGGCGCCTGGCCATGGAAAAAGCCGGCATTCCGTTCGTGCCCGGCGTTTCCCGCGGGCTGGCATCCCTCGAAGAAGCCGTCGAGGTTTCGGCCAGGATTGGATATCCGGTCATGCTCAAAGCAGCCGCCGGTGGCGGCGGCAAGGGCATGCGTCTGGTCGAAACCCGGGAAGGACTGCGATCCGCCCTAGAGTCCGCCCAAAGCGAGGCCCTGCGGGCCTTCGGCGACGGNNCCTTCCCCGATGGTCGGTCCGGAGTTGCGCCGCCAGATGGGCGAGGTCGCGGTGCGGGTGGCCCAGGCGGCGGGCTACGCCAACGCCGGCACCGTGGAGTTTCTGGTCGACCAAAATCAGGATTTCTATTTTCTGGAAATGAACACCCGGCTGCAGGTGGAGCATCCGGTCACGGAGTTGGTCACCGGACTCGACCTGGTTCATTTGCAGATCCGCATTGCGGCCGGGGAAACCCTGCCTTTCACTCAGTCCGAGGTGAGCCTCCGCGGCCACGCCATCGAGTGCCGTATTTACGCCGAGGATCCGGACAACAATTATTTCCCCAGCCCCGGCAAGATCACCTTGCTGCTGCCCCCCTCGGGTCCTGGGATTCGNNGAGAGGCCTCCGCCCGCCTGGTGCGCGCCTTTCGGGAATACTTTGTGGGGGGAATCAAGACCAATCTTTCTTTGTTCCGGCGCATTCTCGGCGACCCTGATTTCGCGGCCGGGAACCTCGACACCGGCTACCTGGATCGTCTATTGCGGTCTCGGCCCCCGGCGCCCGAGCAGCCAGACCCGAACGTGGCCGCCATTGCCGCCGGAGTGTTTGCGCTGCTCGACCCGCCTGCGGACACCCATTCGGCCGATGCGGGTCCGACCACCGCGTCTCTTTGGAAAAAAATAACGAGAAGCGAAGCTCTGAGCTGAGAAAAGCAAGAAGCGAGACCTGGCAATCCGGAACTGCTCCCCATGATTTACCACGTCACCATCGACGGAAAAGACTACCGCCTGGAACTCGACCGGGTGGAAGGCCGCTGGCGATGCAAGCTCGACGGCCGAGAAGTCCAGATGGACGCCGTGCTGAGGCGGCCCGACGTGCTCTCCATTCTTATCGCGGGCCAGGCCTACGAAGTCAAGCGTGAGCGCATTGCCCGGGAGACTCATCTGTGGGTGGGCAGCGCGCGCTATGCGGCGGAATTGCGCGATCCGCGTTCGCTCGGCAGCCGCCAGTCCGGTCATCGAGACCAAAAAGGCCCGCGAAGGCTGGTGGCGCTGATGCCCGGGAAGGTGGTTCGCGTCTTAGTCGAGGAAAAGGCGGAAGTCGAGGCCGGGCAAGGCGTGATCGTGGTCGAAGCCATGAAAATGCAGAACGAGATCAAGTCGCCGAAGCAGGGCACGGTGGTGAAAATTGTGGCCGAGGTGGGCGCCAGTGTAAACGCCGGGGACGTACTGGCGGTGATCGAATGAGGTCCAGCCTGGCTACTGCGCCGCCCCGTTCCCGTCGATGATCCCCTGGGCGTAGAAATTCTCCACCTTGGCCTGGTCGCGCAGCACCTCGTAGTAGGCCGCTTTGAGCAGTTGCTCCCGGCGGTCGCGAAGCTCGGCGCGAATGGCCTGTTGCACCCGCGGATCGGAAAATTCCCTTTGTCCGGCGGGTTCCTTGGCAATCAGCTTCACGACCCGGAAACCGATCAGCTGTTTGCTCGCCGGATCGGTCACCGTGACCATCGAACTGTATTGGCCCGGCTTCAGGGCGAGGACCGTATCCCGGGTGGTGGGGTCGGTATTGCGCAGAGCAGATTCCGGCGTGAAGCCGAGGTCGCCGCCATTGCCGGCGG
>PKYX01000356.1:173-4147 GCA_003132825.1 Acidobacteriaceae bacterium | reverse complement strand
CTCCGCCCGGGGCCTCCAGTCGCTCAAAAATCGAACTACCGGCTGGGATCGGGAGGGTTCTCGAGGAGAGCGCGCCAGCTGGTCTCAGGGTGCGGAACGCGGCTGCGCCTGCCCCTTGCTCCCGGCCGGGCGCGCGTTGGCGAAGCCTTTGGCACGCAACTGTTCGACCGTACTGTCGATCTTGTCTGCCGCAACCGGCCCCGCCGTGACCACAAAGAAATCGCTGTTTGTTATGGGGTTGTGACGGGGAATCACACTCACCCGCAGTCCCATGTTGGTAATTTTGTTGGCGGCATTTTGTGCCCCCACCTCACGCGCAAAACGGCCCACCCAAATCATAGACGAGCCATTCTGCACTCCCGCAGGAAAGGCGTCCTCAGAGGACGAATGCGCACTCGGTGGCGCAGGCTCGGGGACTGCTGCCGCAGCCGAGGCTATAGTCGCTCCCGTAACGGGCGTCGCCGGCTCAGCTCCTGGCGTCGAGGATGGAGCGGGAGCAGGTTCCGCTCGAGGGGAAGGCGTTGCCGCCGCTGGACCCGCCTCGGTAGAAGCGTGCTTTTGATGTTTTCTTGGCTCGGGCGGCGCGACCGGCGTCACGGGGACGGTGGCGGACGCAGCCGGCGCACCTGCTGCCGCCGTCTTGCTGTCGAGAGAAGCCCCCGGGGGCGCGGGCGCCAGCTTCTCGGTGGGCGGCGAAATTTGCTCCGCGGCGTGCCTGGTCGCGAGGCCGCGCCACGCCATCCGCGCTGCCAGGGCGGCGAAGGCCCCGAACAGGATGAGCGCGACCAGCACCCCAGCCCTTTTCGCAACCGGCCGGGCGGGGGAGGACTGGTGGGAGGCTCGGATGGCTGCGCTCCCCGGCCCAGTCGTCGGAATCGAAGATACGCCCGAGAGATCTGCCGCTATCTCGGGCCGCGAACCCGCCTGGGAACGCAACACCGTTTCGAGCTCAGCGACGGATTGAAAACGCTGGCTCGGTTCCTTTTCCAGGCACTGCAGGATGGCGCTCTCGAGGGAGGCAGGAATGGAGGCCTCGATTTGCCGCGGCGGTTTGGGCGATTCGTTCAGCTGCTTCAGCGCGAGCGCGATGGCGTTGTCGGCGCGGAACGCCTGCTCGCCGGTAAACATCTCGTACAGCATGAGCCCGAAGGCATAGATGTCGGTGCGATAATCCACCGTCTTGCCGGTGGCTTGCTCCGGAGCCATGTAGGCCGGCGTCCCCGTCATCGCTCCCGTCAGCAGGGTCATTCTTTCCATCGAGCGCGCGATGCCGAAGTCCATAATCTTCAAATTGCCCTGCGTGTCGATCATCACATTTTCCGGTTTCAAATCGCGATGGACAATGCCCTGCGCATGCGCTTCTTTCAATCCGGAGCACATTTGCAAAGCCAGAGCGAGCCCCTTGCGCTGGGTCAGACTGCCGAAGCGATTGAGCACCGACCGCAGGTTTTCGCCTTCCACGAACTCCATCGACGTGTAGGCGATGCCGTCGATGCGGTTGAACTCGTAGACGCGGCACACGTTCTTGTGCGTGATCTTGCGGGCGAACAGCAGTTCGCTCTTGAAGCGGTCGACCATGGCCTGGTCGGAGGCGATTTCCGGTTTCAGAAGTTTCAGGGCGAGGATCTCGCCCGTCTCACGGTCGCGCGCCTTGTAGACCTGCCCCATGGCGCCGCGTCCGGCTTCCCCCAAAATGTCGTAGCGCTGCCCGAGCACCGCCAGGGCTGGGTTGTGGGGACCGGGGAAACCCGCGGCCGTCGATGCCGCCACCGGCCCTAGGGTCGGCAGATCGGAAGTGTCCCCTTGCGGGTCCCTGCCCGGCCGAGCCTGGTCTCGGCTGGCGTCTCCTGGGTTCGAATGGGGCAGCCGGTCCATGGTTCACCTTCAGAGCGCCGGAATGGCATTCGGGCTTTCCAGCGACCAGATCATACAACAACCTCTCTTTGGCTCAGCAGGTTGTTGAGAACGGATACCCGCTATTGCGAACCGGCGTCGAAGCTGCAATCCTTTGACGGTGCGGGAAAAAAAGCGGATGGATCGGCGGCGGTTCCTGCAGACCGGCACGCTCGCGGCAGGAGCCCTGGCGCTCAGCGCCAGGTCGGCCTGGAGCGCACCCGCCAGCCCTGCGGCTCGGCCGCCGGTGCCGTTGATTGATTTCTCGACCACCGACACCGGTTTGCTCGGAACCTATCAAGCGGCTCTCGGATGCCTGCGCGCCAACCTCCAGATGTTGCCCCAGTTTCAATCTGCTGTTCTTGGCGAAGGCAGCGTGTATCACGGTGTCTGGCTGGAGTGCGCTCCCCAGGAGGGCGCGGTGTACAGCGTGATCCGTCCCGACATCGCGAGAAACAATCATTTGGCTTTTTTCGCGCTGCAAAAAGAGGATGGCCAACTGCCTTGCAACCTCAAAATCAGCGAAGTCGGCTACGGGCAGATTCAGATGGCGGTTCCGATCGCGGCTACCGCCTGGGAACTGGCGGAGCGCTTTGGCGACAATGAACTGCTCGAAAAGGCATATAGCGCGTGCAGCCGCTGGGATGGGTGGTTGCGACGGTATCGCGACACCTTGCGCACCGGCCTGTGCGAAGGCTTCTGCACCTACGACACCGGACAGGACAACAGCCCGCGCTGGGGCGGCATTCCCAACCGCTGCCCGGATTCAGATGCCCGGAACTGTCCGCATCTTCCCGGCCTGCCTCGGCTTTGCCCCGACCTCTCGGCAACGGTTTACGGTGGTCGCGTTGCCCTGGCACAAATGGCACTCGCGCTCGGCAAACACGCCGAAGCCGATCACTGGACCGAGTACGCCGAAGCCATACGGGTGCTGATTGTGAAACGTCTCTGCGACCTGGATGACGCCGCCTTTTATGACCGCGATGCCGAAGGAAATTTTGTTCGCATCCGCGGCGACGTGATTTCCCGCGTGCTCGGCGAGCGGGTCGTGGATCCGCCTCTGTTCGACACCATTTGGCAGCGCCAGATCCATGCCGCAAAAGCGTTCTGGTCTCCTTATCCACTTCCTTCGATCGCGCTCGATGATCCCACCTTCGTAAGACCCATTCCGCGCAATTCCTGGGGCGGCGCCGCCCAGGCGCTCACCGCGCTGCGGGCGCCGCGATGGATGGAGCACTACGGTAAATCCGCCGAGCTAGCCTGGATGATGCAGCGCTGGGTCGAAGCCATCCGGCGTCGCTCCGAATTCCGCCAGCAGATTGATCCCCGGACCGGCGATTTTACCCGACCCGATCCCGGTGGCTACTCACCCGCCGCCCTGGTGTTTCTGGATTATCTCTGGCGGCTCTCCGGTCCACGCCAGGAAGGCAGTCGATTGGAGTGGAACCTGCGCCCGCCGGCGGGAGGGAAAGCAGTGTTCCGCCTGACCGCGTTCCACACCCACGCCATCCTCACCTACAACCCCGCCGCGGCCGTGCTCGAGATTGGCGGCAAGACCATCGCAACCGTCTCGGGAACGGTCCGGCTGGTGACCAATACCCGAGGCGGTCTCGAGGAAGCGAAGGGCATCGCGAGCGAAACCATCCAGGTCTCGATCGTCCAACCGGACCGAGCTGAAAGAAAATTCACCATCGCTCCCAATCAGCGCGTTCTTTTCACCTAACCTTTCGCCTCTCGCCAACCGCCGCGGCGACNNGCCCCAGCCGTCCTAACTCATCCCGAATCAATCGTTTTTGCTCTTCGGATGTTCCTCGAGGCCCGCCTGAGCGGCTTCACCCAGGGGCGTCAGGCGAGCTTCCGTCTGCCACCAGCGCCCGAAAGAAACCCGCGACCGAGCAGTGCGCCCGACCGGGAGGTGGGAAAATGAAGCGCGGCACCTTTCATTCGCGTCAAAGTCCAATGGCCTCCGGTCCGGCTCGACCCCCGCGGCGCAAACTCAGCAAGCAGACCCTACGGGCCGTCCTGCCCGACCTGTGGGAACTGGTCCGTCCGCGCCGTGGGTTGCTGGCCCTCAGTTTCGT
>PKYX01000356.1:0-147 GCA_003132825.1 Acidobacteriaceae bacterium | reverse complement strand
TCGTTTGCGCTCACCCAGCTGCTCTCGAAAGCGGCCCAGCGTCTAATCGCTGACCTGCGGCGGAAAGTGCAGTCGCACATCGGCCGTCTGCCGGTCGCCTTTTATGATTCGAACAAGACCGGCACGCTGGTCTCGCGCATCATGAGC
>PKYX01000392.1 GCA_003132825.1 Acidobacteriaceae bacterium | reverse complement strand
GACCGCTCGAAGACGGACCGCTGAGCCGAAGCCACGGTCCGCTACTCTCCGAGCCAAGCTCCGTAGGGCTTCAAGGACTCAACGTGGTCGAAAACAATCTTGGTGGCGGCGGTAATCGGGATGGCGAGCAGCAGGCCTACGGCGCCCCAGAGCCAGGCCCAAAGCAGCAGCGACATGGTGACCGCCAGCGGATTGAGCTGCAGACGCTTGCCAAGAAACTTGGGGTAGAGGACGTTCATGGCGATCATATGCAGCCCGAATACCGCGACTACGGCTAGGAGGATGCCCTGCGATTCGATGCGCCCGAGGCCCACAAACAGGGGGGGAGCGAGCGCCAATAGCACCCCCAGGTAGGGAACCAAACTCAAGAAGCCGCTCATGAAACCCACGAAGTAGAAGAAGGGCAGGTGGAGCATCCAGAACACGAAGGTGGTGAGCCCGCCAATTAGCAAACCAATCAGCAGGTTCCCGACCATGAAGCTGCGGATCATGGCGGAAATGAGGCCCAGGGTCACGTAGGCGGTATGGCGGTTCGCGAGGGGGAACAGCATCACCGTGGCGGAACGGACATGTTGCTGCCAGGTCAGCATGAAGTAGGTAAGAAACGGAACGAAGGAAGCCAACAGAACGAGCTGGCTCACCGAACCGTAGCCGCGGGTCAGGATATCGGCCCAGTCGGTGGCGGAACGCACGCTGAGCACGCCCTTTTCATGCTGCGGCGTCAACACCTCAAAGGTTTCCGCCTGCTTGCGAAAGTTCATCAATTCCTCGCGGACCTTGGCCGTGTATCGCGGCAACTCCTGAAGGAAGCTGTAAGCCTGGTTCGAGGAGTAGTACATGATGCCGCCGAGAATGGCCAGCAGCAGCAGCAGCGCGATCCCGGCGCTCAGGGCGCGGGGCAGACGCAAATAGCTCAGGACATCGACGATCGGCGCCAGGATGAAGGCCAGCAGCACGGAAACCAACATCACCGCCAACACCACTTCTCCGCAGTAGCACAGGGCAAACATCACCCCGACGCCAATCAGATTCAGCGACCAGTGGTTCTTGCGGGACTCCGAAGACCCCTGCGCGACCGCCGGCAAGTGGGGCGGAACTGCGACCGGGGATTGGTCGACCGACATGGCTGTATCGTAGCCCAGTTTTTTCAATCGGTCATCGAACAAAAAGCCCGGAACTTGAGGATTCGAATCGCAGAGGAGAACGATCCTTCCGCCTTTCCCGGAAAGACATATAATTCCGCGGTGTCCGCCCCGGAAAACGACCGACCAGCCGAACTTCGGCCCCGCATTCTGGGCCTCGATGTCGGGTCGAAGACCATCGGGCTGGCGGTGTCGGACCCATTGGGGATTACGGCGCAAGGTCTCGAGACTCTGCGGCGGCAGAACAAGCGGCTGGATCTTGGACAGCTGGAAGCGGTCATCCGCCACTATGAAGTGGCGGAGATTGTGGTCGGCTATCCCTTGCGCATGAGTGGGCTCGAAGGCACGCAATCGGAAAAGATGCAGGTCTTTGCCGAGGGATTGCGGCAACGTTTCCGTTTGCCGGTACACCTGTGGGATGAGCGTCTGAGCTCGGCCGAGGCCAACCGGGTGTTGCGCGACTCGGAGATGTCGATCAAACGGCGGGGCGAGGTGGTCGATCGGCTGGCGGCCGTTCTGATCTTGCAGAGCTGGCTGGATACGAGGGCCAATGGGATGGGACCTCAGGCTGAACTCTAGCCGCCGATAGCCGCGCCCTCTCCGGCGCGCGCGCGCTTGCGCTGATTTTCGCCCCGCCCCGGCTGTGTCATTCTTCTACCTTTCTTCTACCTTCCTTCTATCTTCTTCTGCGCTCCTCTACGCTCCGGGACCGCCCCCGTCTTTCCTCAAATGGAACTTGACCTTTCCCGGCAGTCCTAAGCCCCATCGAGCACGGTCCGACTCTTGCTTTGCCCGCCGGCCCGCCGCAAGCTGACTTCTAAAGGAAATTATTTCGCGGTCGGTTTGCGTCCTGACAGTCAAAGTCATGCCCCCTTTGAAAGCCACCCTGTTCGCGGTCTCGGTCTTCGCCTTCATCTTTCCCTTCGCGGTCGGGCAGAGCAACCTGGATGATGTTCACCTGCTCCCCCGGATCCGACAGGAAACTCCGGCCACCCAAGCAACTGGACTCGATCCCTCGCTTGACACCCATACCAAGCCCATTCGGAAAGACGTCGATTTGGTCNNCAGCGGCAGCATGAAGGACAAGATGGAGCGCGCCCGGGAGGCGGTCCTCGAGTTCTGCAAGACGGCCAATCCCGAGGACGAGTTTTTCATGATCACCTTTTCGGATCGGCCGCAGCTAGCCGCCGACTTCACTTCCCGGATTGAGGATGTCGAGAACAATCTGGTGTCGATCGCGGCCCAAGGCCGAACCGCACTGCTAGATGCCATCTATCTCGGCGTCAANNATCTCCGATGGAGGCGACAATCGCAGCCGTTACACGGCCAATGAAATCAAATCGCTGGTCCGGGAGGCCGATGTCATGATCTATGCCATTGGCACCTATGATCGTAACTTCCAGACGCAGGAAGAGCTGCTGGGGCCCGAATTGCTCGACCAGGTTGCCTCCGCCACCGGAGGCCGGGCTTTCGCCTTGGACAATCCCAATCAACTGCCGGAGGCAGCCGGCTATATCGGGAGAGAATTGCGGAATCAGTACGTTCTCGGCTATCGTCCGGCGCAAGCGCCGCGCGACGGAAAGTGGCACAAGATCAAAGTCACCTTGAAAATACCCAAGGGGCTTCCCTCGCTCCTGGTCAAGGCCAAGCCCGGATACTACGCCCCCCCCGAGTAAACCCAGCCGCGCGCGACCCGTCGGTCGGGGATAAACGACGCCAGCCCGCTCGCGGCCATTCTTTCACCCCCGGAAAAAACCAGGCGCTCGGGAGCGGGCGGCAAAATGGTACCCTAGCCTCCCAGCGAAATCCATGCCAGGCTCCCGACCAGCCAGGATCCGACTATGCGCCATCGACACCGGTGGCACCTTTACCGATTGCGTGTGGGTCGAGGGCGGACGCCTGGGCCTGCTCAAGGTATTTTCGACTCCCGCCGACGCGTCCGCGGCCATTGCCGGGGCCTTGGAAAAAATCGGGGGCCTCGGCGACGCCCTGATCCTGCTGCACGGAACCACGGTCGGGACCAATGCGCTGCTCGAACGCAAAGGGGCGCGCCTGGCGCTGGTCACGACGGAGGGGTTTGAGGACGCCATTGAGATCGGCCGCCAGGCTCGGCCGAAGCTCTACGATTTCTTTTTCGATCGGGTTCAGCCGCTGGTGCCGGCAGCCCTGCGTTTTGGAGTCGCGGAGCGCACCGCGAGCGATGGCCAGATTGTCCAGGCGCTTCCCCGGCCGGCCCTGCGGGCGCTCGCCGACAGGGTGCGGCGGAAAAAACCCCAGGCCATCGCGATTTCTCTGCTTTTCTCTTTCGCGAATTCGCGCCACGAACAAGCGGTCGCCCGAGCCCTCGGAAAGCTGGGTGTGCCGCTGTCGGTATCGCACCAGATTCTGCCCGAGTTCCGCGAATACGAACGCACCAGCACGGTGGTAGTGAACGCCTATCTGCAGCCGGTCATGCAGGGCTATCTGGAAAAACTCGACCGGCGGCTGCGAGGAAACGGAAAGCTCGGTGCCACGCCCCGGACCTTCGTTATGCAATCGAGCGGGGGGATCACGGCCTTAGCTTCGGCAGCCCGCGAACCGGTGCGCACCGTGCTTTCCGGGCCGGCGGGGGGAGTGGTCGGCGCCGTGGCCATGGCCAAGCGGAGTGGAGTGGACCGGATCATCTCCTTCGATATGGGCGGTACCTCGACCGATGTGGCGTTGGTCGACCGTGCGATACGTCCCAGCCGCCGGGGAGAAATTGCCGGAATGCCGCTCGGCGTTCCCATGCTCGATATCCATAGCGTGGGCGCCGGTGGAGGTTCGATCGCGCGTTTCGACCGAGCCGGGGCGCTGCGGGTTGGTCCGGAGTCGGCGGGGGCTGATCCTGGTCCCATTTGCTACGGACGCGGCACTGAGCCAACCGTCACCGACGCCAATTTGATTCTCGGACGCTTGCCGCCCCGGCGCTTTCTGGGCGGCGCATTTCCGCTTGATCTCGAGCGGACCCGCCGGGTGAGCGGCGAATGGTTGAAGGCGACGGGCTCCGGGCTCCGGCTCGAGCAGTTTGCCCTGGGCGTGGTCCGCGTGGTCAACGCCGCCATGGAGAAAGCCATCCGCGTGGTTTCGATCGAACGCGGCTCCGATCCCCGCGACTTCACGCTGGTGGCCTTCGGCGGGGCGGGTGGCCTGCACGCCTGCGAATTGGCGCAGGCGCTCGGCATCCCGCGCGTGCTGGTGCCGGCTCTGCCGGGAGCGCTGTCGGCGTTCGGAATTCTGGCGAGCGATGTGGTGAAGGACTATTCCCGCAGCGTGCTTTGGCAGGTGCCTGAGAAACTTCCGCTGGGGCGGCTCGATCAGGAATTTGCCGCCCTCGCAGGCTCCGCCGTCCGCGACTTTCGCAGCGAAGGGTGGCGGGGGAGAATCCGCTGGGATCGCCGGGTGGACGTTCGCTACCGCGGCCAAGGCTATGAGTTGAACGTGCCTTACACTCGCTCCCTGGTCGAAACATTCGAGCGGCTGCATCAACGCCACTATGGCCACAGCTACCCCGGCCGCCAGGTCGAGCTGGTCACCTTGCGCCTGCGGGCGACCATGAAGCCACCTTTGACCGCAGTCTCTTGGGCCGGGGCCGAGGTCGAGGAGTCGGGCTCGGAACGAGCCCGCCAGCGCCCGGCGGGCGACCGCATCGCGATGTTTTTTGGCGGCAGGAAGATTCGAGCGACGGTCTATGCGCGCGAACAGCTGGCGAGCGGGAAGAACTATCGCGGCCCCGCCGTGGTTACCGAATACAGCGCGACCACGTTTGTCCCTCCCGCGATCGGCTTCTCGATCGGACGGGAAAGAAATCTGGTGTTGACGCTCTCTTGACCGGGAGCGCGGGCTGCCAACGCCCGCTCAGGCCGCCGTTTCGGCATTGTTACAGTTTGGTTAAAACCCTGAAACTACATAGCTTTAGACTAGCTGCTCCGCACAAGCGCCCATTACAATACCTTCGTGAAACCCAGCATATTTGTGGTAGAAGACGATCCCGACATCTCCCGCCTGGTGCGCCACCACCTGGAGGGAGCGGGCTTCCAAATCAAGTTATTCCCCACCGGGCACACGGTGTTGGCGGAGTCGGAGCGGCAGCGTCCGGCGCTGTTCATTCTCGACATCATGGTTCCGGGCAAGGACGGCCTCGAACTTTGCCGCCAGATTCGACAGACGCCGGCGCTTGCACCCACCCCCGTGATTTTTCTTACCGCGAAGAGCGGCGAGGCGGACCGCGTGCTCGGCCTGGAGCTGGGCGCCGATGATTACATTCCGAAGCCGTTCAGTCCGCGAGAGCTGGTGGCGCGGGTCAAAGCCGTGCTGCGGCGCTTCGAACGACCGCTCTCCCCGGTTCCCTTGCGCGTCGGAGACATTGAAATTGATCCCGGTGCGATGACTTTGATCGTGCGCGGCAAGACGGTCACGACCACCGCCACCGAGTTCCGGTTGCTCGACTATTTCGCCAGCCACATTGGGCGGGTCTTCACCCGCGACCAGCTGCTCGATTCGGTCTGGCGCGACACCGCCTATGTCACCCCGCGTTCGGTGGATGTTTACGTGCGCCGCATCCGTGAAAAAATCGAACCGGATCCGGAGAATCCGCGCTACCTTAAGACGGTGCGCGGCGCGGGGTATCGCTTCGAGGCTCCTAAGTGAGGAATCGGATTTTCTTTAAGCTGCTGGCCGCCTTTGCACTGGTGATCGCGGTGGCCACGGTGACCCTCGATTTCTCCGTCCGCCGCGCCTGGGATGCGGCGACAAGCTCCGGCGGAATGGCGCGACCCGCCGATCCGCTCTCCGGCCGGACTCTGGGGGCGGGGGTCCCGGGGCACATGCGGCGCACCCTGCTGTGGGGATCCGCCTGGGCGTTTGCGATCGCGCTGGTGCTCGCCGGGATCCTGGCGCAATCGACGGCGCGGCGCCTGCAACGCATCGTGCAATTTGCCGGCAAGATTGCTGCCGGCGACCTGGCCGCGCGCATTGCGGAAAACGACGACGACGAAATTGGACAAGTCGCCGCCAGCCTCGACAAAACCGCACACCAGCTTGAGGAGAGCTTCGCCGCTCTCCGCACCAGCCAGCGCCAGCTGGAGACTCTGTTGAACAGCATGCAGGATGCGGTCATCGCGATCGGCGAGGACCAGCGCGTGCAATGGGCCAATCAAACCATGGACCGGCTGGTTCCCCAAGGAACGCGGCAGAATGCGCCGGTGGTTGAAACCGTCCGCGATCCCGATTTTCTGCGTGCCCTGCGGGCGGCGAGCGAAGAAGGAAGAGTGAGCACCGGGCGGGCGGGTTCGATCCTGCCCGGCCGGACTTTCGACGTGACCGCAGCGCCCATGCCCGGCGGGGGCGCCGTGGCCGTGCTCCGCGATCAAACCGAGACCGAACGCGTGGAGAAGACACGTCGCGACTTCATCGCCAACGTAT
>PKYX01000310.1 GCA_003132825.1 Acidobacteriaceae bacterium | reverse complement strand
ACTCCGGTAAGTGATTGAAAAGGTGGTTAGCGCGGAAGGAATCGAACCTTCAAGCTACTGTTGAAACGCCAACAACCAGAAATCAATGGTTTCAGCGACTTCCGAGCAGTTCGAGTAGGCAGATTGAGGCAATTGTGGCCACCCTTGCTACCAAGTGGGGGCTGCCCCGAGAGTAAGGTGAGTTCTGACTGCTGGGAGGGGGTTGTTGGGCGGCTCTGGTGTCCCAGAGGGCTGGGGAGCCTTGGTGGCCAGTCCAGCGGGCATCGAGAGGAGCAGATGGCTCTGGAAGCACCACTCAGAAGTGTCGCTAACGTAATCCCTGAGTTTTCCGAGGAACGCCGGGCATACTAGGACATTTGTCGAGCCGCCGCTCGTCCCGCCCGGTTTATTGCCGGAACCTAATTGGTACCGAAAACTCTCCGGGTCGGTTGTCGCTTGCAAACCAGAGCTCCCCACTACCAGTGGCGCATTTGTCGTCTGGAAACCTGAAATGCAATTCGTAGTCTTCTTTGTCGTTCCCTCTCAAGCTAATTCGGTCTGATCTGTCCTGGGTATTGGATTTCAGGTGGAAGGAAATGCTTTGAACGGGCCATTCCTCGCCTGCCATGAGGAGCCGGAGCGGGCTAATCTTCATAGGCACCGGAGTGGGGTTCACGACGGTCACAAGACCCCATAAGTACATGAACGGCCCTTGCGACGAGTGCTGACTTCCGGTGACCAATATCGGGCCGGGAGTTCCATCGCAATTGGAAAACTGCGGGGCCGCCTGTTCCTTCAGTCGTTGCTCATCCCGAGCTTCTTGCTCCTTGTGCTCACGCTCAACCTTTTCCTGCCGAACGCCTTCCTCTTGGTGCTTAAGCCCTTCCTCTTGGCGCTTAAGCCCTTCCTCTTGGCGCTTGAGACCTTCCTCTTGGCGTTTAAGCCGATAGTGCTGACGCGCGTTGAAATAGACGCTGACGGCACACCCAGCCCACCCCCCGGCGCTGACAATCAACGGTATGGGGACGCTCATGTCGGGAATCTCCCAGCAGCTTAGGATAGCTGGAGATCGTCTGGATTAGGATGGGAAACTTTTCCAAGTCCCTGCTGGAAGCTGTATGGAAGCAGTTGGAGGAGGGGCGGTCCCATCCATGGTAACGCCAAGCCCGAGGACCGAGTCGCTAGTCGCCCCCTGGGTGCAGTGGGCGGAACGGATCATAGGTTGGGGAACTCAGGTTCGCGCTCAAGCGCCCTCTGAAGAGACTGAATCGCGTTTCGCGTCTCACCGAGTGACAAATGCGCACTAGCTTGGCCGAGATATGCCTGATGCATGGTCGAAATGTTACCGTACCTGCAACTTACAGCGGCAGCCATCGGAGTCCGCATTGACACGATAGGCCCGGAACTCACAGCGCAGCCTTTACACGGACTCGGTAAGCGCATGGGGCTGTTCAGGTAAATTGAGAATTGACTAGACCTGTGAAACAAGCCTATTTTCGCCGGGACTAATTAGACCTTATCTGATCCTGGTCCTCTTGCCACTTCACCTCCAAGTCGGGCAGTCCAGCGACATCGAATCGAGCGTAACAATACCTGTCCGCGCTCTTTCCGCCGGGAAGTATATTCGCACCTCTCTGGACACCCTCGAACGAGAAACCGAGTTTTTCAGCGATGCGTCGGCTGGCCTCATTACCACGGGAGTGCGTTAGATCGATTCGTCGCATGCCGAGCGCACCGAAGGCATAACGCAACAAGGCGTTTCCCGCCTCGGTTGCGAACCCTTTGCGTTGGGCGCTCCTGCGGACCCAAAACCCGGTGTCGCATTGGCGACCTTGCCAGTCGATGTCATGAAGGCCACACCAGATGACTGCTTCACCGGTCGCAGCCTCGAGCCCAATCAGCTCTAAGCTTTCACGCAGGATAAAACTCGCCATGACATGTCGATTTCTGATTTCCATTGATTCGGCTGTGAAAGCGTGGCGGTTTTCAGCCCATCGCATCCACTTGTGCAGCTCGTCCCAGGTCTCAACAACCGCAGCAGAGGTACTTGCTCCGTCGCCAATTTGTTTGGGCCTGATAAGCAGGCGGGGCGTACGGATCGGCATTGGAACATCGATCAATACTGGATTCAAGGAGGCCATGGTCAACAAGATTAACGAATAGAAGTAGAATCGCGACTGCTTCTACATGTCTGTTTTTCCAACCTGCACCCGGCGGCAGGATTTCCCCAGAACAGGTGGCAGCATGTCCTCTACTGTGACCACAAGCTGCAAGCTAGCGACTTCAGAGAGCTCCTTCGATAGCCGCGGCCACATCATCACTCAATTCCTCAGCCCAATGCAACGCTCCCTGTATCCTGACAATCTCCAGTTCTCGCGAGGCGATCTGGCCGGCCGGCATTCCAGTCTCGTGCTGGTACTCCGTTCAACATGGGCAATGCTCGGTCACGCAGCAGCTGTCGGAGTTCGCAGCGGGGGCTGGCATGATTTCCGCCGCACCTGGTCCGCAGCTTGCGGCGTGCGGGCGTTAATCTGGTTGTGATATCGGGCGTTGTGGGGAACAAGAAGGTGGAGCTGGCAGCGGAAGTTTATGACAAGGCGTCAAGCAGCGACATGCGGCTGGCGCTTGGCGTCATCGGCAACCAGTTGCTACCTTCGGGTCTCGTGCAGCAGGTAAGCTGCTGAAAGTGGTAGGCGCGGCAGGAATTGAACCTGCAACCGCCGGATTAGAAATCCGATGCTCTATCCATTTGAGCTACGCGCCCTCAATCACTTGGCGGAGTGGCTGTCTGCGGAGCGGTAGGAGTGGCGCTGACCGTCCCCGGGAAACAATTTTACCCGTTTCGACGGTTTCTTGGAGATTTCCGCGGGACGGGCTCGAAGTAGAGCGGCTGAAATGCATCCGCGAAGTCTCCGCGGATCTTCTCTCGTCGTTTGAAAGAAATGATGCGTAGCTCGCAAGCACAACGGATTGGAAAAAAACGCGACCTTTGCACATTTGTTGGGAGGCAATGAAAAAGCGCAGGCACCAGCCAACATCGGCTTTTTACGTTTGCCTATCTCGAGTCAGGGCTCGGCAGNNGGGTAAAGATAAGAAAATCCAATGCTCTATCCATTAGAACTTCACGCCCCTCGCCAAAGTCCGCAGCCGTAAGGGGTATAGCGATCTTTGCCCGCCGGGAAAACTATTCGCCGTCGCTTTGCACCTAATCTAAAATATGTCTTCCTCTTCACGACCCAGCCTCGTAGCCAGGGATCTCCTTGCCTCCTGGTGGCAAATTCTGCAGGGCCGGGCGCCGATGCTCTCGATCGAGATCACGCGCGAATGTCCCCTGAGCTGTCCGGGATGCTACGCCTATGGCGAAACTCATTTGGGAACGGGAACAACCCTTCGCCAGCTCCGCGACTTGCGCGGCGACGCGCTCGTCGAGGGCGTGCTCGGCCTGGTTCGCCAGCACCACCCGCTTCACGTTTCCTTAGTCGGCGGAGAGCCGCTGATCCGGCTTCGGGAGTTGGATCGTATTCTTCCGGCGCTCAGCAAGATGGGTGTGTTCACCATGGTCGTCACCAGCGCCGTCGTGCCCATCCCGAAACATTGGATGGAGATCCCTCGGCTGCGTGTGGCGGTCTCGGTAGATGGTTTGCCCGAGCATCATGATCCGCGGCGCAAGCCGGCAACCTATGACCGCATCCTCCGTAATATTGCGGACCGGCGGGTCAATGTTCACTGGGTGATTACCAAGGCCATGCTGGAGCGCCCGGGATATCTGGAAGAGTATGTCTCTTTCTGGAATGCTCGCGACGAAGTCGACCACCTTTGGATGAGTCTGTACACTCCGCAGATTGGAGAAAGCAGCGTTGAAATCCTGTCGCGAGACGATCGCGAGCGTTTGGCTCGGGAACTCCCGGCGCTGCAACCTCGCTATCCCAAGCTGCTGATCAATGATGGCATCGCCCGGGCGTGGGTGAACCCGCCCGAGAATCCAAAGGACTGCTTGTTTTCGAAAATGTCCATCAACTACTCCGCCGATCTGAAGACTCGCGTGGAACCGTGTGTGTTCGGCGGCACCCCGGATTGCCGGCAGTGTGGCTGCGGCATCAGCAGCGCGCTCCACTGGATCAAGACGATCCCGGTGGCCGGCCCCTTGAAGGTCGATCATTTGGTTCGGGCTTCGACCGCCGTGGGTGCTGCGGCGGCCACGCTCTCCGCTTCTTTCGAACCTCACCGTTGGCGGGCGCAGCCGCCCGCGTCTGGCGCTGGCAAGTCGGCTCTGGTGCAGATCAATTCGTGAAGGTCTCGTGCCAGTTTCCGCAGTGGGGCGTGGAAGGTCGAAAGTACATGCCCCAGTTCCGCTGATGGAATGTCCTGATTCGGTATAGCAGCCGGGCGTTGTTCTCCCGCAGAATGTTCTCAGGGCATTCTCGCGAGAATTAGCAGCGCCATGGATAGCAGTGCGCCCGCCGGCCGGTGGGACAACGACGATCTGCACAATTTATCCGCCGCGCCGGCGTCGGCGTTTGAAGTTGTCGAGACGAATCCGATTTACCGGCGCGTCCCATGTGCCCCAAGGAGCGGCCCCGAGCATCAGCTTCACGGCTTCATCGCCNNCCGCGGGCGCAAGCACGACGCTCGCCTGGACGGTGAGTGGCGGTAGCTACCTCATCTGGCCGCCGCAGCTCGGAGCGGTGCGAGGCAGCAGCGTGACTGGGACGCTGGCTGGAACCCCCGCCTACACGGTCTATGCCACCAACCAGTATGGCCGTCGACCGCATCCGGGCTCGAACCGAAGCCTGCTTTATACTACAGTCATGCCTTCCCCCGCGTGAAAGGCAGGCAGCATGCTTTCTCCCGTTTC
>PKYX01000314.1 GCA_003132825.1 Acidobacteriaceae bacterium | reverse complement strand
ACATGAACATCACGCGCGAAGAACTGGGAGTGGCGATCCAGCAGGCGCACGCGCACCAGCTGAAACTGACGGGGCATCTGTGTTCGGTAACCTGGCCGGAAGCTGTGGCGCTGGGAATCGATGATTTAGAGCATGGGCCGGTGTTTACGGACACCGAATTCGTGGCGGATAAGAAGCCGGACGTGTGCCCAGCGGGAGGCAGCAGCAGCTGGGCAAAACAGGACGTAAATGGAATGCAGGTACAGGAGATGATCCACAATCTCGTGTCCCACCACGTGGCGGTGACTTCGANNCCCGGGGCGGCCGGCATTGCAGCCGCGCACGTTGGATGCGATGTCCGCAGAATCGGCCGAGAGCTACCTGACCGCGCGTGCAAGAGTGGCTTTGGACTCGCCGATGACTGCGCTGATGCGCAAAGAGATGGATTTTGAGGTGGCATTCGTCAAAGCGGGGGGCTTGCTGCTCGCCGGCCCTGATCCCACCGGAAACGGCGGCGTACTACCGGGTTTTGGCGATCAGCGCGAAATAGAGCTACTTGTCGAAGCGGGTTTCACTCCCGTAGAAGCGATTCAGATCGCGACGGAGAATGGCGCCTTGTATCTTGGCCAGCAAGATCGAATCGGAACCCTCGCACCTGGCAAACAGGCAGATCTGGTTCTGATCAAAGGCGATCCCTCCACCAGGATTGACGAGATCGAGAACGTCGAGACGGTGTTCAAAGCCGGCATCGGCTACGATTCCAAGAAATTGATTGATAGCGTACGCGGTCAGGTCGGGATTCGCTAGGGGCGTTCGGTCCCGGCACACGCCGCCAAGGGCCAACTCGAATCCGAGCGATCATCGGCAATCATCTAACCAGGTTCTTCCATGAAGGAGCAGCCCCCGCAAAACGCAACCCCCAATGCCGCCGCCCGCCCGGGCATTGGTCTATCTGCTGACAGCTTGGTTTAGCCAGGCACCTCATCGATCATGGAGTGTACGCGATTGCAAAAGGCAACTCCCGCGATATGCGCCGTTACATGCAGGCTGTCTCCGTCGTCGACTTTGCGCAGAGTTAGAGTACGTCCTTGAGCGTGACATCATAGACATGCAAGGCGCCATCCCGACGGACGGCGAGGTGGAGAACGGTACCGATCGGCTGGCTAAACAGAGGGTCGTTGGGATCATCCGAAGGGGCTTGGCCGTTGATAGCGGTGATACTGTCGCCCGCCTTGAGGCCAGAGGCCTCGCCGGGGCTGCCGGCGAGCACAGTCATCACGTTATCCACGCCGTCAGCAGGGTCGAGGATCAGCCCGGCGCGGTTGAACACCTCGGGCTTGGCCCAGTTGACATTCTTCTCGAGGTACATGACACCGCGCATGCAATCGAAGGTCAGCGTGAAGCGGTGGAGGATGCTTTGACCGATGTTACCGGCGTTGGCGTATGGGCCGTCGGGCTGTGTTTGGAGTCGGACCACCGGATTGGCGATTTCGAGGTCACTGATCCGCAGGGTATGCAGACGCGCGAACCAAGCCTCCGGCGACGGTCCCCCGAAACCCCTGCCGTTGTAGCCACGATAGCGGGCGCCCAGGGCGGCGACGAGATGGTGTTCCTGCACAAAGCTGGAGTTGAGAAAGAGGCCAATCTGGTTGCCAGTGTCGAGGGTGAAGACGCCGGGAATGCCATCGACCTCGGCCCGGATCTCCGCGCCATTGCCGTCCTTGTGCATGATGAGCGGAACCGTCGCGCCGCTGCCGGTGTAGTGGAAGGGGGGACCGTCGAAGAAGGTGAGCTGGTTGTGTTCGAAGTCAACCCGGACGGCAAAGCGGCGCATAAGCTCCCAGCCGACGATCATCACCGGGTCGCCGGAGTCCGAGGGGATGTCCAGCACGTAAAAGGTCTGATCGCGGACGACGAGATCGCCAATGGTCACACTACCCACGTGCGCGGTGTGAACCGTGATGGCGCCGCCGATCGCTCCGAACTGCACCGGTGCTTCTTCAACCTTGAGGCCGAGCCGCTTGGCGAAGGTGGTGCTGACGATGTTGACCCCTCCGGTGTCGAAGACGGTGGGGAAGGGGCCTTGCCCGTTGACCTTCATCTTGAAGATCAGGCCGTCCTCGGCAGGGACGGTGACCTGACCTGAGGAGGACATCGTGTAGTCGGTAGAGAAGGGAGGCTGGAGGTCGGCTTCATCGACCTGGGGTAGCAGCGTTAGCTTCGTCGTGATGAGCACGGGCGTACTTGCAGTCGTTCCTATCTGCTTTCGAAAGGGTAAAACAAGCCCGTCTTCTACCCGGCGATAGTCGCTGAGGTAAGTCGTGCTTCCGGAGTTCGCGATGCGTTCGATGTAGTGAGTGTGGCGGTTGATCGACAGGGTGAAGCCATTGCCGCCGGGCACCTGGAATTGCAGCACATCATCAGTGCTGCCGTTAGGGGTGGCCTGTGGCAGCAGGGAAACGGAGGCCCCGCCGAAGTTCGGGCGCCACCATCCGTTGCTGCTGATGTATAGGTCGTCGATCTCGCCGGGGTTCTTCCCCCCGGGCTTCAATTCCACATAACCGAAGTTATCCTGCTCCCAGTCCTCGGCAGGTTCGGTAGCATGGCTTTCTTTGAGGTCTAGAGCGGGCACCTGCGCGCGGTCGACATTAGCGCCGGTGAGGAGAACTTGGGTGTATTGGAAGGTGCCGGATTTTCCGCCTAAGAGCATCGTGCCTTCAGCGTGGAGCTCGGCAACATGGTCCCAGGCCTCGCCGCCGGTGGCCTCGCGGACCTGTGCCAGGATCCCGGCTGCAGTCTGCGGTTCGCTTTGCGACTGTGCGGGCAGCGGTTGTGCTCCGCCGAGGGCGATAAGGCCTAAGGCGAGAGCCTGAGCAGCGCGTAAAAACCTGAGCATAATGTGCTGCTTATTATATAGCGCTTGTTTTATCGCCGCGTCGGCGGCAACGTCTGCACATCGCCGCTATCACGAGATTAGTACTGGGGGCTTTTCGATCCTAACTTCAGGCTTACCCGTGACTCACCCGGAAACCGGCAAATCAAAGCTCTCTCGGTGCACTTCGGAGGGTTCTCATTTGACAACTTGATACCCAAAGAATTATTGTCATCTGCCATCCCCCAGAACCGTTACGTGCACTCCCCCTTATAACGGAAGCGTTCGTTCCTGATGTCAGTTCGTCCATCGGCCCCCAAGATTTTAACTTCTGGCTCACAAAACGAGGTACACCGTGAAGAAAACGTGCAATGCATTGTTGATTGTCACATTGATCTCCTTTCCTCTGTGTTTCGCGCAGGACGAGGGGAACTATCGCAATTCAAGAGAACAGTTTGTGGAAACATCCGTACTCTCCGGCGGCGCGGAAGACGCCGGATTTGGCTCCGTTCTCGCAATAGACCGAGACGGTGACACATTGGTGGTAGGAGCACGCAACGATACCGTCAACGGCAACTTCAAGGAAGGGTCTGTGTACATTTTTCAAAAGTCGCATGAAGGGCGTTTTTGGAAAGTGGCACAGCTGACCGCCTCGGATGGCAACTCGGGCTCTTTCTTTGGATCTGCATCCATAAGCGGCGATGGAAACACCATCGCGGTCGGAGCACAAGGTGTTAGTGCCATTCCGGGAGCAGCTTATATTTACGTCAAACCGCCCAGCGGTTGGAAAACCGCAACAGAGACCGCCAAACTTACCTCTTTGGATGTACAGGCCCAGGATGAATTCGGTTTGGCAACTGCGATTAACCATTGGGGTGACACTGTGTTCGTCAGCACTACACAAGTGGACGACGGTGCGGGTGCTGTATACGTATTTCGCCGAGATGGGAAACACTGGAAAAGCACCTCGCAGTATTCTGCGAAGCTTACTGCGCCGGGTTCGACAGGCTTAGGAAATACACTCTCGCTGAGCGGGGACGGCAGAACTTTACTGGCGGGNNGAGCGGATGGCAGCGGAGCCGCCTATGTCTTCATTAAACCGGAGGATGGCTGGATGACAACGACTGAAGCCGCAAGGCTCACTGCGTCCGACTCGGTGCCTTTTGACGCATTTGGCGCATCGGTAAGCTTGGACGCAGACGGCGATACGGCATTGGTCGGAGCGCCAAGTCAGGGACCAGGATTTCCAGAGCCCATCACCCCCGGGGCTGTGTACCTGTACACCAGGCCCAGAGATGGATGGGTTGACATGACTGAATCTGCGAAGCTGACGGCCTCGGACGGGCAACCGGGTGATGAGTTCGGAACCTCTGTCGCAATTGCCCCCAACGGCAAAACCGCGTTCGTTGGTGCGTTCTCGGCTGGCAGTGCATATCTTTACTATGAACCGCGTGACGGATGGGAAACGACTGCGCAGTTTCAACAGAAATTGAAAGCACACGGAAATCCGGTTGAGTTCGGAGCTGCAGTGCTTATTGCCCAAAGAGAAGGAAACAAAACACTCGTCGTTGGTGCGGACGGGGCAACTGTTAACCCTAATCCTCCGTTTTCTGGGGCAGTCTACTTGTTTGAACGAGTGCATAAAGAATAAAGATAAAAACTGAACCAATTCGCACAATCTAATCGCGCTTTTCCGAATTATCTTGCTGAACCAGCAATCGAACGATAGGAGTTCACGGAATTATTGGCTGCCACGCTGCGACTCCGGTTGGTGTTTTATCAATGTCGAAAATGTGTGGGGCGAGGGATGCCGCCTTATAAGGGGTAAATAGAACAATCGTGAGCCACGGTGACGCCTCCAACAATGCGCGAATTGTAGCGGTCGCGACTTCTTAACA
>PKYX01000058.1:272-2891 GCA_003132825.1 Acidobacteriaceae bacterium | reverse complement strand
CCATCGGGCATCAGGCCTTCGCCGCAAGGTTTGTCGATGGGTACTTGCGCGCCGTCGGCCACAATGACGCGGAAGCCCTGCTGGCGCGCCGCAATCGCCGCCGCCAGTCCCGCCGGACCGCCGCCAATTACGAAAACATCAGTCGAGTTCAGCAACTGCCAGACCTCACCACTGCAGAAGCAAGAGTTCGGAACAAAATCCGGGGCCCATGGCCGCGAGAATGCCCAGCGTGCCCGGCTCCGGACGCCGGTTTTTCATGACATCTTCGAGCACTACCAAAACGGATGCTGAGGAAAGGTTCCCGACTCTCTTCAGGCAATCCCATGAGGCGTCGAGCTGGCCATTGTGCAAGTCGAGCGCGGCCGCTGTCGCCTCCAGCACTTTCGGACCTCCGGTGTGCAACACCCAGCTTCCGATGTCGGCGCGTTTGTGTCCCTGATCGGCGAGGAAAGCGTCGACGTCGTGGCCCAGGTGCTCGCGAATCAGCACGGGCACTTCCGGCGAGAGCGTGATGCGGAAGCCCTTCTCGGTCACCTTCCATCCCATCATCTCTTCAGTGTTGGGATAAAAGATCGATCGCGTTGCCAGAATCTCTGGTCCGGCAGCATTCAGATCGTCGCCGACGACGATGACCGCGGCCGAGCCATCCGCAAAAAGTCCGGAGGAAATTAGATTCGCTACCGAGAGATCATCGCGCTGAATCGTCAGGGAGCAAAGTTCGACCGAAACCAGCGCGGCGGCTTGCGACGGATAGGCGCGCACGTAATCCGCGGCGCGCGCAATTCCTGCGGCCCCCGCTACGCAGCCCAATCCGAAAATTGGCACCCGCCGGATGTTTGCCGGCAGCCCCATGCGGTTGATCAGCAAAGCGTCGATTGAAGGGCTGGAGATGCCGGTGACGGAAGTAAAAAATAACGCGCCCAGTTCGGTGGATTCGAGCGCGGCATGGTGCAGAGCGCGGCACAGCGCCTGTTCTCCCAGTTCCTGTGCGGCTTGAATCCAGACGTCGTTCGCCTGCCCCCAAGTCGTTATTTCATAGTACTTCTCGGGGGGCATTACGAGATGGCGCCCTTCCACGGCGACGTTCCGATGTAACCGTGTTAGCAGCTGCGGATTCTTCAGGCTGTCGCCCCAGTATTCCTGAAGTTTTTCCAGGAGGAATTTCTGGGAATAGTAATGCTTCGGAAATGCGCTCGCGGCACTGGCAATTTTCATTTATCAGGATCCTGGTCTCGGCACGGACTCAGCGCCATCTCCTGCCGGATATCGAAGCTGGGTAAACTGGATGACCCAGGCGCTGCTTGCGATTGTACCCGCTGGTTGCATCCCGATTAGCCTTATTGTCCTAAATACGATGGGGAAAAATTGTCACCCAGCTGCTAAATCAAAATGGTTAAATCAAAGGCGTTCAATCGAACTGAACGAAGCGCTGGTTGTAGCTGGAGAGGAAGTCGAGAATGCGCTCCGGTCGTCGGTGAAAAGGTCCACTTCAAGCAACTCCCATGGCGGACGTTCATCCGCAACCAGTCGACGAGTCCTCCGATTCGAAGTTCATTGCTCGGGCATGTGGCGCCGCCGCGGGATTGGTCTGCCCGATTTGAAAGGCTGCTTTTATTACCCCTCCAGCAGAGACTAGTGTGTGGCCGCAAGCGACGTGGGGGATCCCGGAGCGGAATAGCTCAAGACGGAAGTGAGCGTCCCGCTGCCGGCGTCCAGACTGAACGACTGAACCTTGGGAGTCGTCTGGTTGCCCACAAATACGTATTTTCCGCCAGCATCGATCGCAAGCACACTGGGCTCCGCTCCAGTTACAAATGGCGAATTCGTCAGCAGAGTGAGTGCACCGTCGGACCCAATCGAGTATCCCGCCAGATTGGACGCGCCCNNACCGGTCCCGCGTACTGCTGGCCAATCGGGGAATTCGAGAATTGCGTGAGCGACCCGTCGGAGTTGATGGTGAACTCCGAGATCGAGTTGTCCAGCTTATTGGCGGTGTAGAGAAAACTTCCGCTGGAAGCGATTTCCAGTCCGTAAGGACCCGTTCCGGTAAAGAACGGTGAGCCTGAAACAACCGTAGGAACTCCCTGATTCAGACTAAAGGCTTCGATGTATCCGGGAGACCCGGTGCCGGTCACATAGAGAAATCCCCCCGATGGCGACACCTGCATGTTGATCGGACTCAAGCCAATCGAGAAGGGCGAGCCCGCAACCTGAGTCAGGGTTGGGGGAGAAGCTTTCGCGTTAATGGCAAATACCGAAATGTTCAACGAGCCGGAATTGCCGACGTAAAGAAAGCTCCCTGCGGAATCCATGGCAAGAATGGTGGGAGCCGTGCCGACGACGGTGCGGGGGGTGACTTCGCTGAGGGCCCCGGTGGCCGCTATGGTGAACAGCGAAACGTCGCTCTCGCCCGCGTTTGCGGCGAATAAAAATTTGTTCGAGGGATGGACCACAATCGACTGTACGGCCGAGCCTGCGGTGATTGGACTTCCCGCCAGTTGGGTAAGTATGCCGGAGTTGGGGTCTTCGCGGTACACCACAATCTCATTGTTCGCGGGAATGGCCGCGTACAAAAAACGGCTGCTGGTCGCACTACAGCCCACCCATATGGCCATGCTC
>PKYX01000058.1:0-251 GCA_003132825.1 Acidobacteriaceae bacterium | reverse complement strand
AATGTCTTGCTCTCAAGCAGTATTACCGTTGACTTCTATCATACGGGACAAGCTGTGCCCTGTGCATCAGTCGCTGGTTTTGCTGGTGCGATGCGGGATTTCTCAAGCGGGGTTGCACGAGCCTTCCCAGTGTAGTCGATTTGCTGCTTCTGCATGAAGGCCGGGTCGACAAAAAACCGCTCAGTGCGCGGGGCTGGGGCGGGGAGCGCCGGGAGATGAGGATTCCGGCCGGGTCCTCTCCTCGCCCCCCC